>JACQXP010000119.1 GCA_016208645.1 Candidatus Methylomirabilota bacterium
GGTATCCGCGCGCTGGGGGCGATCACGCCCCTGGGCGGGGTCGCCTTCATTGCGGGATGGCTTACCCTAGCCTGGGCGGTGTGGCACGGGTAGTTCTGGGGAGCATACGGGGAGGCTCTTGAACGCGCGGCCGAGCAGAGGCGAACGGCCTATTTCCCTCCGTGGAGAGCGCTCACGATTCGGGCCTGGATGGACTCCGAAGCGGCGCGGTCGCCGAACATCCCCATGCGAACCTTGACCGTGGTGGTATCGGTGCCGGTCGGTTCCACCTTCACGACGACCGACGTGTCGTCCGCCCGCCGCGCCGTGATCGTCCCGCTGAGGGCATCCTTCTCCGTCTTGATCACCCGGATGTTCATCTGGTTCAGCGCGCTGACGGCGGCCGACCAGACCCGCTCGTAGCCCCCGGCGTGAACCTGGGAGAGCTCTCCCTGGATATACGCCACGGTGCCCGCCCCCGCCCCCGCCCCCGCGCCCACCAGCAATACGGCGCATCCCTCAAGGACCGGAAACAAGAGCAGGATCGCACCCAGCAGCCACGGCCGCACGCCTCGCCACCTCGAAGCCATTATTGCCTCCTCTCTCACGAGCAAACCCCAGCACGCCCTGTCGCCGCGGTATCCTCGGGCCGGCTTTCTAGGCCCCTTCCGCGGCTTGCTCGCCCAGAAGCACATTCGGAGCGCGGCGGCGATCCTTGCGACGGCGCTCCGTTTCAACCGGCTCACAGCCGGTGCGTCGCTCGCCGTGCCGACGGTCCAGGATTACCCGGATGTCCTTCCGTCCCCGCAAGGGGGGAGCCAGTTCCCGTTGCATCTGGGCGCAATGGCGGCTGATGATCAGGGTATACATGGACCCCCCCCCAGAGGATCGAATCAGGGTTCGTGACTGTCCAGAGCTACACACCCAGGCGGGCGGCCAGATTCTCCAGGAAGAGCTTGGACTCGCGGTACTGGGCATCCGGGTCGGGCACCCCGCCGACATCCACCGCCACGTAGCCGGAAAAGCCGTGCTTCTGGAGGGCCAGGAACACGCCGTCCCAGTCCACGCTGCCCCGCCCCAGCGCAAGGTGCTGGTTGGTCTGCCCGTCGTTGTCCGAGACGTGGAGGTAGTACACGCGGTTGCCCAGTTTCTCGACGCTGAGGGGGAGGATCTCCTTCTGCGCGTGCTGGTGGCCGGTGTCCAGGACGGCGCCGAAATTCTCGATGTCCACCGCATCCATCAGCCGCAGGAGCGCGTCGGTGTTGCTCACGATCTCGCCCACGCGGGGCTCCAGGCAAAACTTCAGGCCGGCCCGGTCCGCCTCGTCGGCGCAGGCCCCGATGCTGTCCACCAGCCAGCCCCACAGATCGTTCCAGCGGAAGGCCGGGTCAATCTTCACCTGGAACCGCTTCCCAAAGCTGATGGCCTCCTGGTAGGGCGCCTCGCCCACGAACTCCAGCGGGGGGAGATAGCTGTCGGTCTGGATCGTGTCGCAGCCGAAAAAGGTGGCCGTCTCCACGGCGAGCTTGAAGAGATCCAGGGCGTGGACCCGCCGGCCCTTCTCCGGGTGGACCAGCTCCGGCAGCACCGGGCAGAAATTCACGACGCGCACGCCCAGGTCCTCGCAGCGCTTCTTCAGTTCCTTCCGCTCGTCGTGCACCGCACGGAGATTCTCTTCCCGCACTCCTTCCAGCTCCACGTTGGCGAAGCCGAGAGCGGCCATCTCTTCCACCGCCCGGTAGGTGTCCGGCAGGCTGGGCGGGTAGCCGTACTTCGAGATGGCGTACAGCCAGCAGCAACTGATCTTCATGGTCGCTCCTCGTCGGTGAAGGACGGCGCGCTCGAAACCCGTCCGGTTGGTTTTCTCCGGATCGTCGGCGGCCGGCGGAGGCCCCGCCGGCGAAATTTCCACTTCCGGGCGAAAGAGTATGCCCACGGCGCCCCGGCGTCAAGGCGGTTCTATGTCGGCGGAGCCGTCAATCGCCTCCACTTGCGGGGGGCCTGGCAGCATCTCCGCATGGCGGGGGACCTGTCGACAGGGCCTCAGTAATCCGACCGGCCGCCGGAGACGTCGTAGACGGCTCCCGTGACGAAGCTGGCGTCCTCCGAGGCCAGGAAGGCAATGACCGCGGCGATCTCTTCCGGCGCGGCCAGGCGTCCCATGGGGACCTTGCTGGCGAGGATCGCCCGCTGCTCGGGGGTAAAGCTTCGCGCCATGTCGGTGTCGGTGAGGGCCGGGGTCACGCAGTTGATGGTGATGTCGTCCCGCGCCACCTCTTTGGCCAGGGACTTGGTGAAGGCGATGACGCCCGCCTTGGACACGGAGTAGGCCGCCATGTTGGGGTTCCCCTCTTTGCCGGCGACCGAGGCGAGGCTCACGATCCGCCCCCACTTCCTGGACAGCATGGCGGGCAGGACGGCGCGGCTGCAGTAGAAGACGCCGTGCAGGTTGACGGCCAGCACCCGGTGCCACTCGGCGTCCGGAGTCTCGTGAA
This sequence comes from Candidatus Methylomirabilota bacterium, assembly GCA_016208645.1. Classification (GTDB taxonomy): domain Bacteria; phylum Methylomirabilota; class Methylomirabilia; order Methylomirabilales; family 2-02-FULL-66-22; genus 2-02-FULL-66-22. Next base: position 2,475 of record JACQXP010000119.1, read on the forward strand.
CCGGGATCACCTCGCCCACGATGCCGGCGTTGTTCACCAGGATATCGATCTGCCCGAAGCGTTGTAGGACCGACTGCACCGTGGCGGCCACCTGGGCTGGATCGCTCACGTCCATGGGGCAGGCCAGGACCTTCCGTCCGGCCGCCTCCAACTCCGTGGCCGCGACCCCGGCGGCGTCCCGATTCACGTCGGCGACCACGACGGTGGCCCCCTCCGAGGCCAGCCGGGTGGCGATGGCCTTCCCGATTCCGCGCGCGGCACCCGTGACGATGGCAACCCGATTGGCAAAGCGCATACGCCCCTCCTTCTTCACCTCACGACTGTGGCTCGAATCAGATGGTCGCCGACAGACCCTGGACAAGATGACGGAGGGATGATACGCGACGCTAGGAGGAGGGAGCAACCGGCTTTCTGGCTTGGCACGGTCTTCAGGACAGCCCCGGGATTCGGTTGCCGGGTGCGTGTCACCGGTGTATTCTTGCCCCTGCCGTCGCCATGACCCGATGTGCGACATAGGCCAAAGGGGATGCCATGCAGCCACCCACGCTTCAGGATGTCTATCGCGCTCGCCAGATCATCAGCCGGTACCTGGCGCCCACGCCGCTGCTCCGCTCTGCGGCGATGTCCGAGGTCCTGGGGTGCGAGCTGTACCTCAAGCTGGAGACGGTCCTGCCCATCGGGGCCTTCAAGGTCCGCGGCGGGATCAACCTCATGTCGCAACTGACGGAGGAGGAGCGGGCACGCGGCGTCATCACGGCCTCGACGGGGAATCACGGCCAGTCCGTTGCCTATGCCGCCAGGACGTTCGGGGTGAAGGCCATCATCGGCGCGCCCGACGGGGCGAACCCGGACAAGGTGGCGGCCATGCGCCGCCTGGGGGCCGAGGTCATCCTGCGGGGGCGGGACTTCGACGAGGCGCGGGAGTGGGTGGAGGAACGAGCCCGCCTGGAGGGGTACCGCTACGTGCATCCCGCCAACGAGCCGCTCCTCATCGCGGGCGTGGGGACCGCCAGCCTGGAGATCATGGAGGCGCTCCCCCAGGTGGACGTCATCCTGGTTCCCATCGGGGGCGGCAGCGGCATCAGCGGCCACTGCCTGGTGGCCAAGCGCATCAGCCCCACGGTGAAGCTCATCGGGGTCCAGGCGGAGAAGGCGCCGTCGGTGTACCTCTCCTGGAAGGCGGGGCGGAAGGTCCAGACGCCGGAGGCCGCGACCTGGGCCGAGGGCCTCATGACCCGGGTCCCCTTCGACCTCACCTTCGGGATCATCCGGGAGCACGTTGACGACATCGTCCTGGTGAGCGAGGAAGAAATGCGCCAGGGGGTCCGCTTCCTACTGGAGGCCGGGCACCAGCTCGCCGAGGCGGCCGGCGCCGCGCCGGCGGCCGCGGCGCGGAAGCTGAAGGAGCGCCTGCGGGGCCAGACCGTGGTTCTGATCGTCAGCGGAGGCAATATCACCCTGGACCAGCTCCGACGCGTCCTGACCGACCCGCAGCCCTGGTAGGCGCGCCGTGGCAGGTGGCGCCGCCAGCACTGATTGGACGTTCCCGATGCCGACGAAACCTTCGAAACAGCTCGAGACGTTCCCCAACCCGAATCCGGAGCGGGACTACGAGATCAGCTTCGACTGCCCGGAGTTCACCTGCCTCTGCCCCCGCACGGGGCAACCGGATTTCGCCACGGTCCGGATCCGCTACGTCCCCGACCGGCTGTGCGTCGAGCTGAAGTCGCTCAAGCTGTATCTGTGGTCCTTCCGGAGCGAGGGGCACTTCCACGAGGCCGTGACGAACCGCATCCTGGACGATCTGACCCAGGCCACCCGGCCCCGCCGCATGACGGTCGTGGGCGACTTCTATGTGCGGGGCGGGATCCATACGATCGTGACGGCTACCTATGAGGCGCCGGGGCGGCGACGGAAGAGCCGAGCGCCGAGAGTGGAGAGCCGAGGGAAATAGCCGCCATGGGCACTGGGGAAATGGGGCGGATGCCCGGGCGGGGCGCGCTGGTCGGGCTGTTCGCCCTGCTGGCGGCCTGTGCACCCGCGGCCTGGGTCCCCGCCCAGGAGGGCACGGTTCACCTGCCGCCCGGCTTCCGCATCAATACCTTCGCCTCCGGCCTGGGCGCGCCGCGCTTCATGGCGGTGAGTCCGTCGGGCGACCTGTTCGTATCGATCCCGTCCCGTGGCCAGCTCGTGGCCCTGCCGGATCGGGACGGCGACGGGAAGGCGGACCGGGTGGTCCTCTATGCCGATGGGCTCAACCGCCCACACGGCCTTGCCTTTTTCCGCGGGTTCCTCTACGTGGCGGAGACGGGCGCGGTGGTCCGTTTTCCGTACCGCCCGGGAGACCTGACGGGGGGCAGGCCCGAGGTCGTCGTCTCCGATCTGCCGCCCGGCGGTGGGCACTGGACCCGGACGATCGCCTTCGGCCCGGACGGGAAGATGTACGTGTCCGTCGGATCCTCCTGCAACGTGTGCGAGGAGCGCGACCCGCGCCGCGCCGGGATCCTCCAGTTCACCCCGGACGGAACGGGGGGCCGGATCTTTGCCCGGGGCATCCGGAATGCCGTCGGCATCACCTTTCACCCGCGCACCGGAGAGCTGTGGGCCGCGAATAACGGGCGGGACTGGCTGGGAGACGACTTCCCGCCGGACACCGTCCTCGTGGTGAAGGACGGCGCGCACTACGGCTGGCCGCATTGCAACGGCTCGCGGGTCCCCGATCCGGATTTCGGCCGGCCGGACTTCTGCAAGACCGCGGCGCTGCCGGCCGTGGAGATCCAGGCGCACTCCGCCACGCTGGGGCTGGCCTTTTACACGGGGAACATGTTCCCCGCCGAGTATCACGCGGACCTCTTCGTCGGGTTGCACGGATCCTGGAACCGCTCCGTCCCGACCGGATACAAGGTGATCCGGATTCCCATGCAGGGCGGGCGGCCCGGCGCGCCGCAGGACTTCGCCACCGGCTGGCTCCAGGGGAACCGCGCCTGGGGCCGGCCCGTGGATGTGATCACGGGAAGGGACGGCGCCCTCTATGTCTCGGACGACCGCGCCGGGCTGATCTACCGCATCTCCTATTCGACCCGCTGACAAGCGAAATCTGCGGATGAGTGAGAGGTCGGGTCTTGGCGTCTTTGTGGTAAGAGGTTCGGCATAGGTTCCTGGCATGCGTATCCTGGTGGTCGAGGACGATCGGAAGGTCGCCAGCTTCATCCGGAAGGGGCTTACCGAGGAGGGCTACGCGGTGGACGCGGCTTCCGATGGTGAGACGGGTCTGGCCATGGGCCTGGACCGCCTTCACGACGTCATCGTTCTGGATGTGATGCTGCCGGGGATGCCGGGATTCCAGGTGGTCCGGGAACTTCGCCAGGCGAAGGTGACCACGCCGGTCCTGCTGCTCACGGCGCGGGACGCGGTGGAGGACAAGGTGCAGGGACTGGACGCCGGGGCGGACGACTATCTGACCAAGCCCTTCGCCTTCGCCGAGCTGCTGGCGAGGATTCGCGCCCTGCTGCGCCGCGGGACGGCGGCGCGGGCCCCGCTGCTTCAGGTCGCCGACCTCACCCTGGACCCGGCCATGCGGACGGTCACGCGTGGGAGACAGGCCATCTCGCTGACCAATCGCGAGTTCGCCCTTCTGGAGTACCTCATGCGGAACGCCGGCCGGGTCCTCACCCGGACCATGATCGCCGAGCATGTGTGGGACTATTCCTTCGACTCGGGCACGAACGTGATTGACGTCTACGTGAACTACCTGCGGAAGAAGATTGATGCGGGCCGGGAGCGCAAGCTCATCCACACGGTGCGCGGGGTGGGCTACGTCCTGAAGGCGGACTAAACGGCAGAATGAAAAATTTCAAACCGACAACTGACACCCGGCCACGAGATTCGATCCAGCTCGGCAAATCGACTGCGGGCCGCGGGTTGCCTTCCGGTTTTGAATTGTCAGTTGTCGGTTGTCAGTTTTTCATTGGCTTTGGTGAGATCTGATCGCCCATGAAACGACTCTCGATCCGTGCCCGGCTGACCCTGTGGTACACGGGGATCCTGGCCATGACCCTCATCCTGCTGGGCGGCGCATCCTACGGCCTGCTGATGCGCGGGCTCTGGCAAGATGTGGACGCGACTCTCGAAGGGGTCGCCAAGGCAGTCGTCCAGGCGGCGAATCGGCCGCCCGCGGAGCTGATCCCCCCGGACCTGGATGAGGTGCTGCGCCGACTCTTCGGGCCGAGATTCACGGATAAGTTCTATCAGTTCCTGGATCCCGATGGCCGCCTGGATCCCCGCTGGCCTCGATTCGGGGGCGAGCCGCTCGACGTCAGCCCGAAGGCCCTGAAGAACGCCGCAGAGGGGTATGCCACCTTCGAGACGCGTCCGGGCAACGAGCGGTTCCCCGTCCGGGTGCTGACCTTTCCGGTCATGCGACGCGGCCGAATGGTGAACGTCCTGCAAGTGGGGATGTCCCTGGAGGGGCTCTCCATGGCCCGCCAGCACTTCCTGTGGACCCTGGCGGCCCTGGTTCCCCTGGCGCTGGCGCTGGCCGGGACTGGGGGCTGGCTGCTGGCGCGCCGCGCCCTGCGGCCCGTGGACCAGATGACCACGACGGCCCGCCGGATCGAGGCCGAGCACCTGGCCCAGCGCCTCGATGGGGCGGAGGTGGACGACGAGCTGGGCCGCTTGGCCCAGACCCTCAACGAGATGTTGGCGCGACTCGAGGCCACCTTCGCCCAGGTGCGGCGCTTCTCCGCGGATGCATCCCACGAGTTGCGGACGCCGCTCACAGTCTTGAAGGGGGAGATCGAGGTTGCCCTGAGGAGCCCCCGGGACTCTGCAGAGTACCAACGGGTGCTGGCGAGCGCGCTGGAAGAGGTCGAGTCCATGACCCGCCTGGTGGACGATCTGCTCTTGTTGTCCCGGGCGGATGCCGGCGCCCTGCGATGGGAGGCCGGGCCGGTCGAGCTGGATCGCCTCGTGGAAGAGGTGGCCAAGGAGGGCGAGATCCTGGGCCGCGGGAAACAAGTGCGCGTGAAGATCCTGGGACTGGAGCCCCTCATCGTAGAGGGGGATGGCCAGCGCCTGAAGCAGTTGCTGCGGAATCTCGTGGACAACGGCGTGAAGTACACGCTGCCCGGCGGGCAGGTCAGCCTTGCCCTAAGGGCCGTGAAACGTGAAACGTCAAACGTGAAACGGATGGGTTCTGAGATCGGTCAGGCGGGCGGGGACTTGGCAGAAATCACGGTTCAGGATACCGGCATCGGGATTCCTCCCGAGGCCCTGTCCCGGATCTTCGAGCGCTTCTATCGGGTGGGCCCGGCCCGCTCGCGCGAGGCCGGTGGCGCCGGCCTGGGCCTCTGCATCGCCAGGACCATCGCCGAGGCGCATGGCGGCCGGATCGAGGTCCGGAGCACCCCCGGCGCCGGCAGCACGTTTACGATAGTCCTGCCTCTTGCTGGTTGAACCCTCCCGTCCAGGCATCCTGCGGACCATAAAGCTCGATGGGCTCACCCCAGGGCTCCGGTGTGACGAGCTGAGGCTTGAGAAGGTTCGCAAGAGTCCACAAAGGCACATCCCGACCTTACGGAATCTCGGAAAGACAGGCTATCGGGTGGGGATATTCAGTCTCGGCGGACAGGCGACCATCGAAAAGCCGAACATGGAGGAACAGTCGGTCGCCATCGTGAATCGCGCCATTGACCTCGGGGTCAATTACGTTGATACGGCGGCCGCATACGGCGGACCGGATCAGTGGAGTCAGAAATACATCGGCAAAGTCATGAAGCATCGGCGGGGTGAGGTCTTCTTGACGAGCAAGACCCACAGGGATGAAGATCCCGGCGCGGGGGCGCATCCTCTCCTCCTGGATGCCGCCGCCGCTTGAGGCGCAGCCACCCCGGGAACGGGCCAGCCGGAGCGGCACGATCAACATGAAGGAGGCCATGGAGTACGTCCTCTCGCTGCCGGTGAGCACGGTCATCGTCGGCTGCGACACTGTGGGGCAGTTGGAAGAAAATGTGAGAATCGCCAGGGACTTCACGCCCCTGAACGAGCAGAAACTCAGCGCGTTGAGTGCAAGGACCGAAGAGATCAAGCGGCAGGCCTTGTTCTTCCGGAAGTGGCAGGCCTGACCCCGGGGAGGGAACCAAGGCCAGCAGGAGACGGAAGTGTGTCAGGGGTCAGGCCTTACAGATTTGAAAACGCAATTTCTGATATGTTTCGAAATTTTCCTCAGGTCTGACCCCAGGCGATAGGCAAGCGACTATCGGTCGCATGTCACCCGGAGCTAATTCCCCGTGATGCGGATAAACTGGTAGCGATCTACCGGGCGAACCGTGATGGCCTGAAAGCGGGACTCGCGCAATACGACCAGGGTGATCTCCTGTCCGACTTGGGCCTGCCAGAGCTTTCGGTAGAACCCCTCCTGGCTGTCGACCTTCTCCCCGTTGATCCTCACGATCACGTCGCCGCGCAGGAATCCCGCGCCGCGCGCGGGACCGATGGGAGAGGTTCCCGCCTTGGAGGCGGTGAAGAGTTCGATCGGGATGGCGAGATTGACGGGGGGGCGCTCCCCAATCCTCAGGGACGTGATTCCGATGACGTCCCCCTGGACGTTCACCAGGGGACTCCCGCCGAAGGCGGGGTTGTAGGGGGCCACCACGAAGGCACGGTCGAGCATGTACTCCCAGTAGCCGGCGAAACTCCGGATCTCCTGCACGCTGCCCTGGGTGACCACGAGATCATTGTCGTCGTCCACGCCGACTGTCGCCGTGGCCTGACCGACAACCACCGTGGATGAGTCCCCCAGGGAGGCGGCGGGCCAGGGTCCATCCCCTTCGAGTTTGACCACTCCCAGGCCGCTTTCGAGGTCGAGGCCGACCAGCTTCGCCGGGACGACCCGGCCGTCGCGGAGGGACACCTGGATCAGCGCGGCGTCGAGCAGGACGTAGCTGACCGTGACCACGTATCCAGCGGGATCGAAGATCACGCCGCCCCCCCATCGCTCGGGACCCAGGGTGATCACCGACGGACGATCCAGCGGGACTCGGACCTTGATCCCAACCACCGCAGGTTGAACGCGCTGGACGTGCGGCGGGACGGCCGAAGGCTTCGAAGGCACGTGTCCCGGCTCAGACTCTCTCGGCACGGCGCCGACTGCTTGGGGGATCGACAGAGCGACAAGCAGGGCAAGGAATATGGGTCTCATGGCTGGCCTCCTCCATCGGGAGCAATAATGTAACCTATCACCTCGCCCAGCGCCAGAGGTTCGCAGAGCCCTCCCGTCGGCCGGCTATGACCGCGATCGGAGCGGTCGTGCCTCGCCTGGCCTGGCAGTCCCGGACCGGCTGGGGGCGCCCGGGGGGGTATCGGCGACCTCAATGCGGTCCGCGAATACGTCACCGCCTACCGCATGGCGGGAGAAGATCTGGTTCAGGGAGACAGAAGGATCCGATAGTTGGTGGCCCTGATACCAGAGAGTCGGTTTTCGCTCCTCGGCCAGCACCTGTTTGGAGAGCAGGGTATCGTTTCAGACAATTTTGGATCGTCTGTTGAGTGCACCGGAGATGCCGAACGGCTACTGCGACCATTTCTTTCTTGCGCCGAAGCGTGCCCGCCACGACGTCCGCCGAAAACGTCTCGTGGAAATACCGTCAACGGGTGCGTTCTTCTCGAAGCTACGAGACGTCATCGAAGGCGCATCTACGGAGAAAGGCATCCAAGAATACCTGATTTTGCTGAGGGTATGCCAAACATGCAAATACCAAGGCCTGGACTTTCTCGACTTCCTGCGTTCGGGCGAGAAAGACATCCAGGCCTTTGCTCAGTTGAGGCGCAGGAAGGGGGGAGTCGAGCCGTCTTCCGGAGTCGGAAAAACCCGCCGGGTTGCGCGCAAAATGGTGCCATGCGTCGCCGCCGCCGGGCACGCCCACTTGGCCAAGCGACAGGTCTGGGAAGGAGCACAATAAGCGGTTCGTTGACTTCGGGCCAGCTTCAGATATACTGACTGGCAGAGAGTCACCATGCAGACTGGGCTGAAGACAAAACTCGATTACGCCGACTAGACTGGCAGAGAGTCACCATGCAGACTGGGCTGAAGACAAAACTCGATTACGCCGACTACTGCGCGATTCCCCCTGACGGCAAACGCTATGAGCTGATTGTCGGGCGGGTGCATGTGATACCCGCGCCCAGCCCCTCGCACCAACGGCTGGTCCAGGGTTTCCTCAGGATCCTTGAGGATCACTTCCGCTCCCCGGTGGAGGCTCTGGTCTCTCCTGTTGATGTGATTCTCACGCCCCATGATGTTGTCCAACCCGATCTTGTGGTCGTAGCGGAACCCGCCCAGGTCTCTGATCGGGGAATCGAAGGCGCACCGCTGATTGTCGTCGAAGTGCTTTCTCCCGCCACCGGACAGTACGATCGTACTACCAAGGCTCAGCGGTATGCTGCGTTGGGCGTCCCGCACTATTGGCTTGTGGATCCCGCCTCTCGGCAGGTGGAGTGCTACCGATTAGCGGGAGGCAGATACCAGTCCGTTGCCACGGGCAGCGCCGAGGCGACCGTCTCCCACCCCGACTTTCCCGACCTGCACCTTTCTGGCCCGACCATCTGGCGGTAGCCCCCCTCCATCTTCCGATCCAGCAGTCACCTCCACGGATTAAGAAAATCTAACCCGCCGTTAATCCGACTCCCATGTTCGTGGCCTATGCTCTTGGGCGGGTGCGGTGGTGTAATGTCCCGCACGTGGCAAAAACGTCAATCGGAGGTGTGAACATGTGGCAGGCGTGGAAGAACAGGTGGCAAGCAGGAAAGAGCTGGATGGCGGTACGGAAACGACCGGTGGCGGTTGCCCTGGCCGCGCTCCTGGTAGGGAGCGTCCTGGGGGCCGGGCTGGGCGGCGGCCGGCTTCAGCCATTGGCGGCCCGGGCGGCGAGCATGGCGCCCGCGGCGACGGGCCCGTCCGGGGCGCCCGCGAGCTTCGCCGACGTGGCGGACAAGCTGGCCCCGAGCGTCGTGAACATCCGGGTCACCAAGGTGGAGCGGGTGACCGGGCCGGGGTTGATGGGGCCTGAAGGGGAATTCGGTCAGGACTCCCCGTTCGCCCCCTTCTTCGACCGCTTCTTCCGGGAGATGCCGCGGTCGCCGCGGGAGTTCCGGCAGCAAGCGGCGGGGAGCGGCTTCATCATCAGCAAGGATGGGCTGATCGTCACCAACAACCACGTGGTCGAGGGCGCAAAGGAAGTGACGGTCACGCTGGCCAGCAAGGAAGAGTATCCGGCGAAAGTCATCGGGCGCGACCCCAAGACCGACATCGCCCTGGTGAAGATCGTGCCGAAGGGGACGCTGCCCGTCGCGGCCCTGGGGGACTCGGACCACCTGCGGGTCGGGGACTGGGTCGTGGCTGTCGGGAATCCCTTCGGTCTGAACAATACGGTCACGGCCGGCATCGTCAGCGCCAAGGGGCGCGTGATCGGCGCCGGGCCCTACGATGATTTCATCCAGACCGATGCCTCGATCAACCCCGGGAATTCGGGCGGCCCCCTCTTCAACCTGCAAGGGGAGGTGGTGGGGATCAATACGGCCATCATCCCCAACGGGCAGGGCATCGGCTTTGCCGTTCCGGTGAATCTGGCCAAGGGGCTGCTGCCCCAACTGGAGGCCAAGGGTGAGGTGATCCGGGGGTACCTGGGGGTGAATATTCAGGCCCTCACGCCGGAACTGGTGAAGTCGCTGAACCTCAAGGACAAGAAGGGCGCGCTGGTCGCCGACGTGACAAAGGGCAGCCCTGCCGATGCTGCTGGCATCAAGCGAGGTGACGTCATCATCGGGTTCGACGGCAAGGAGATTGCCGAAATGCACAGTCTGCCGCCGCTGGTCGCCGCGACACCGATCGGCAAGGAGGTGCCGGTCACGATCCTGCGGACCGGGGCGGAACAGACCCTGCGGGTCACGGTCGGGCGGATGCCGGGTGAGCGTGGCGAGATGCCCGGCCCGGCGGAGCCCGCCCAGGGAAAGTGGGGCCTGGCCCTGCGTGACCTGGATGCCCGGACGGCGGAGCGGCTCGGCCTCACCTCCGGCGAGGGCGTTGTCGTGGTGGCTGTCCAGCCGGGCAGCCCCGCAGACCGGGCCGGGATCCGGACCGGGGATGTCATCCTGGAGGTGAACCGAACGAAAGTCACATCGGTCAAGGAGGCGCAAGCCGAGGCCCAGAAGGACCCCGATTCCCAGTCGTTACTGCTCCTTTTCCGGCGGGGAGACGCCAGCCAGTTCGCGGCCCTGGAACTGAAGTAGGCCGGGCGGAGTTGGAAGGGGTGCGGGGCCATGTCGCCTGCCAAGCAGCACGGGCCCCGCCCCCCATCCGGAGTTGGAGATGGACAGCATCATCGAATACCGGGATGATCGAGCAGCCACGAATGACTACCCGCGGCGGATCGTGTCCCCCACGGCCCCCTCGGCCTGCTGCATGGATCACATGGAGCGGATCGGGCGCCCCGCCTTCGACGGGAACTGGCGCTTCTTCTACAAACGCTGCATGGTCTGCGGGTACACGGTCCGCTGCTTCTACGCTCCCAGCCTGATGGCCGTCGTGGAGACGGCGAGACAGATCAGGCTGACCCTGGCCGAAATGAACCTCGGGACGGGCAAGCGCAAGCGCCGCACACGGGCCGAAATCGAGCAAGAGATCGCCGCCGCCCTGGACCGGGTTCCCCGCCGATCCCAGCAGGTGAACCAGCCCCATTCGCTCATGCCCCTCCGGCGCCGCAGATCGGCCCCGTCTCCCGCCTGATTCTGGCAACCGGGCGATCCGGCAATCTGGCAACTGGGCAATCAGGCGATTAGGCAATCGGGAGCTCCGAGTCGCCAGGTTGCCTGATCGCCAAATCGCCCGACGGCCCGCCCGGGTCCTGAATCCAGCGCAATCCCGCCGCCTTCCTTGCCCCGCCCGCATTCTCGTAGTATGGTTTTGTGCCCTCCTGGCGCGCGGGAGCGTCCCGCGTCCTCAGATGGGATGTGGACCCAGATCGGTACGTTTGCCATGATCCAGATCGAGGACATCAGTAAATCCTTCGGCGGGCAGGTCCTGTTCCGGGACCTGACGTGGCATATCACTAGGGGCCAGCGCGTCGGCCTGGTGGGCCCCAACGGCGCCGGCAAGACCACCCTCTGCCGCATCCTCACCGGCCAGATGGAGGTGGATTCCGCCCAAGTCCGGCGGGCGAAGTCCGCGACCATCGGGTATCTGCCGCAAGAGATCGCCACGCCCGGCGACGGAACGGTCCTGGGCCACCTGCTGGCGGGGTTCCCCGAGATCGAGCGGCTGGAGGC
>JACQXP010000475.1 GCA_016208645.1 Candidatus Methylomirabilota bacterium
ACCCGGCGCTCATCATGATGACGTTGGCGCCCCCACGGATGGCCTCGCGCAGCCGCGCACCCGTGTCGGCCAGCGGCGGGAGAAACGTCGGCGACGTCATGCCGTGATCCAGGGCGCAGATCAGGCACGTGCCGTCCTCGTCCACAACCCGCTTCATCCGGAACTGTTTCCCGAGGCTCATCCTGTCCTCCGTGGGTACGTTTCGAGGAATGGGATTCCCGTCTCGCGCCCCGCTCAACGTTGTCCGGCGGCTTCGGGGAGGGGCGCGACGGATTGGGTGGGAGGCGGGGGCGGTACCGGGGCCGGCTCCTCCGGGGGTGTCGCAGCCGGCGCCGGCTCCTCCGGCGACGGGGCCTCCGGTGTGGCCACCTCGCCGCGGATGAAGAATTCGGTGATGGCCTCGGGGTCCTCGGGTTCGGTCGGGAGGCCGGTCCGCCAGTTCACGCTGGCAGTGAAGACGCCCTCGGGGATGGGCACCGTGTCCGCCGGGACCCGCGGAAGCACCCGCCGCATGAAGTCCGCCCAGAGGGGTGCCGCCAGGCGTCCCGCGCTCTCGTGGGAGCCCAGGGAGCGCGGCTGGTCGTAACCCATCCACAGCCCCGCCACCAACCGGGGCGTGTATCCCACCAGCCAGATATCCGCCGCGTCCTGGCTGGTCCCGGTCTTGGCCGCGACGTTCCGCCCGGGGATCTTCGCCCGCTTGGCGGTCCCCCGCTCCACCGCACCCTGGAGCACGTTGGTGACGAGGAACGCCACCTCCTCCCGGAGGACCCGTTCCCCCCTCTCCTCGCTCGCCTCCAGAACGTCCCCGTTGGGGGAGGCCACCTTGCGGACGGCCCTGGGTGGCAGGCGCATCCCCCGATCCGCCAGCACGCCGTAGGCAGAGGTGAGTTCCAGCAGGTTCACTTCTGAGACGCCCAGGGCCAGGGCGAACTCTCGCCGGAGATCGGACGTGATTCCCATGCGGTGCGCCAGGGAGATCACCGGCTCCACCCCCACCACCTCCAGCAGGCGCACCGTCGGAACGTTGATGGACTCTTCCAGGGCCCGCCGCAGGGTAACCGGCCCACGGAACTGCCGGTCGAAATTCTCCGGACTCCACTCCAGCATGCGTCCGTCCCGGGGGATCGAATAGCTGGTCGGATAATCATCCAAGAGGGAGGCGGGCGTGAACCCCCGATCGAAGGCGGCCGCGTACACGAAGGGCATGAAGGCCGAGCCTGGCTGCCGGCGAGCCTGCACCGCTCGGTTGAACTGGCTGCGTCCGTAATCCCGGCCGCCGACCATGGCCCGGATGTCTCCGGTCTCGGGGTCCAGGGCCACCAGGGCCCCCTCCAGGGCAGTCTGCTCAGTGGCGACGGCCTTCCGCTTGCCCACCAGCGACTTCTCGGTCTCTGCGATGCCCCGTCGCAGGGTCTCCGTGGCCGCCCGTTGCATGTCGATGTCCA
>JACQXP010000120.1 GCA_016208645.1 Candidatus Methylomirabilota bacterium
GAGCGAGCACCGGCGCGGGACTGGACAGGACCAGTCGCTCGGGATGGCTGTACACGTAGAAGCTGTCGTTCCGCACGTACCCGATGAGGGTGAGGCCCAGGCGTTTGGCGAGCTCGATGGACAGCGTCGTGGCCGAGGTCCGGGAGACCACGATGGGGGTCCCCATGTGGGCACCTTTGCGGAGCATCTCCGAGGAGATCCGCCCCGTAGACAATAAGATCTTCCCAACCGTCGGGATCCCCCGGAGCATGGCCTCGCCGCACACCTTGTCAATGGCGTTGTGGCGGCCCACGTCCTCTGCCACGATGAGGAGCGTGTCCCCATCCGCCAGGGCCGCCGCATGGATCCCCCGAGACTCCTGGTAGGCTCGGGCCCCGAGGTACAGCGCCCGAAGCAGGGGGAAGAGCGACCGGGGATCCGCGGTGGAATTGTCCTCCAGGGCCGCGGACGTCTGCGTCTCCAGGGAGAAGGTGATCCCGCCTCCGCACCCCGAGGTGTGGACCCGACGCAGGGGAGGCACAAAGTCCGACCTGAGCCGTACCTCGGCGTACCCATCCTCGTCCAGGACCACCAGGCTCTGGATATCCTCCAGCCCCCGAATGATCCCTTCGAAGGAGAGGAAGCCGACAACTTTTCAGTCCGGCCCCGGCCACGCGCCGGCGAAGCCCTGGTCCCACGCCAAGGCATCCAGGGGGAGCGTGGCCAAGTCGCGCCCGAAGGTATCCGCCTCGGCCTCGCCTCGTGGCGCGATCCGCGTCTTGAGGTACCGGTGGCAGGCATCGCAGAGGTCCAGGCGCATCCCCGGGGTGTCCTCGATCGTGAGGTATCGGAGCTGCGTATGGTCCGTCGTGCCGCAGAACGGGCAGCGGAGGCGCGGGACACGCCACCCGGCCTCACACAGTGCGCATCGGAGGTAACGGAGACCAGGTTCTCCCCGCAGCTCTGCCAGCGATGGGACCGAACCGCAGATCGGACAGATAGCCCGATCCCACGGCACCTCCTCCGTCAGGGGTTGGAGATACTCTCCATGGCGGCGAAAGCTGGGTCGGAGCGCCGCCAGGACAACGAAAGTAAGCTCCTTCCGGATCGGGTGTGGGTAACCCCAAGATGTAGTGGGTCCCCAGGAAGAGGAGAACTCATGTTGC
>JACQXP010000476.1 GCA_016208645.1 Candidatus Methylomirabilota bacterium
CCCGGCCGTCACGCCGGTTTCTTGTCCCCCACCAGGATCCGCAGCATGTCAATCGGCAGCGGGAAGATGATGGTGGAGTTCTTCTCCGTCCCGATCTCGGTAAGGGTCTGGAGGTAGCGGAGCTGGATGGTGATGGGCTCCGATGCGATGACCCGCGCCGCCTGCGCGAGCTTTTCCGAGGCCCCCAGTTCGCCCTCGGCGTGGATGATCTTGGCGCGCTTCTCCCGCTCGGCCTCGGCCTGCTTGGCCATGGCGCGCTGCATCTCCTGGGGCAGGTCAATGAACTTGACTTCCACGGCGCTGACCTTGATCCCCCATGGCTCGGTGTGCTCGTCAATGATCCGCTGGAGCTTCTGGTTGATCTTGTCCCGCTCCGAGAGCAGCTCATCCAGTTCCGACTGGCCCAGGACGCTCCGCAGGGTGGTCTGGGCGATCTGGGAGGTGGCGAACAGGTAATCCTCGACCGCCACCACGGCCCGCTCCGGATCCATCACCCGGAAGTAGATGACGGCGTTCACCTTGAGCGAGACGTTGTCCTTGGTGATGGTATCCTGGGAGGGCACGTCCATGGCCACCGTCCTCAGGCTGACCTTCACCATCTTGTCGATGATGGGGATCAGCAGGATCAGGCCGGGGCCGTTGCCGTTCCCCCCGGGGTTGAGCAGGGCCTTGGACACCCGGCCCAGGCGGAAGATGACCGCCCGCTCGTACTCCCGCAGGACCTTCACCGCGCTGGAGAAGATGTACAAGAGCACCACGATGACGATCATCGTTGATACGCCCGCAAACGGCAGTAGGTTCATCCTGACCTCCCCGTCGCGACGTGGTCGGATGCCGCCGTCGCGCGTTGGACCGGGACGACCTTGAGCGTCAGGCCGTCCATCCCCGTGATCCGGACCGATTCGCCGGCCTCCATGACGCCGTCGCCCTCGGCGTTCCACAGCTCCCCGCGGAGGAAGACCTGCCCCCGTGGCGCCAGGCGGGTGCGCACCACCCCGATCTCGCCAATCAGCCCCTCCATGCCGGTGACCGTCCTGGTCCGCAGGGCCTTCACGCCGGCGCCCACCACGAAGAGGAAGAAGCCGGCCGTGGCCGCCGCGGTCCCGATGATGGCCGTGAGCGAGATCCGCATGTAGGGGGCGGGAGTATTGATCAGCATCATGGAGCCCAGGATCATGGCGGCGATACCCCCGGCTGTCAGGACCCCGTGGGAGACGACCTTGATCTCCGCGATGAACATCACGATGGCCAGCAGGATGAGCAGGACCCCCGCATAGTTGATGGGCAACTGCTGGAAGGCATACAGGGCCAGGATGAGGCTGATGCCGCCCAGGACGCCGGGCAGGATCGCCCCGGGGGTGCTGAACTCGAAGTAGAGGCCGGCCAGGCCCAGGATCAGCAGGAGGTAGGCGATGGTCGGGTCGGTGATGATCCTCAGGATCTTCTCGCGAAGGTTCATTTCCTCGCGGTGGACGACCGCGTTCCTGGTCTCGATCTTCACCTTGCCCGCCGCCGTCGTGACGACCCGGCCGTCAATGGCCTGGAGGAGGTCGTCCACCTTCGGGCTGATCACGTCGATCAGCTTGGTTTTCAGGGCCTCGGTCTCGGTCTTGGCCGTGGCCTTGCGGACCCACTCCTCGGCCAGGTCAATGGGGCGCCCGCGCTTCTCCGCGATGGTCCGCATGTAGGCCGCGGCGTCGTTGGTGACCTTCTTCTCCATGGTCTTGTCCATCTGCCCGCCCATGGCCACGGGTGCCGCGGCGCCGATGTTGGTCCCGGGCGCCATGGCGGCGATGTGGGCCGCCAGGGTGATGAAGGCCCCGGCCGAGGCCGCCCGCGCCCCGCTGGGGGCCACGTAGACCACGATGGGTCGCTCGGCCGCCAGCATCTCCTTGATGATGACCCGCATGGAGGTGTCGAGCCCCCCTGGCGTATCCAGCTCGATGACCAGGGCCGCCACCTTGTCCTTCTCGGCCTGCTTGATGGCGGTGACGATGTAGTCGGCCGAACTGGGGGAGATCACGCTCTCCACCCGGATGACGTTCACCTGGCGGGCGGAGGCCACTCCCGGCTGGACGAGCAGACACACGGGGAGGGCCACCAGGAGGACTCTGGCCAGCAGGAGAAGGCGGGAAAGCATTGTGAGGCGCATGGAGACCTTTGGGGTCCGGGATGAGCCCATCACCCGGCTGGATTATAGCATACCCAGATGCCGCAAGATAGCCGGGGCGATGTCGGTGAGGTCCTGGATCCCGGCGGCCGCCTCCGCGGCCCCTGCCCCCCAGAGGAGCGTCGGAACCGGATTTCGGGTGTGCCGGCTGGTGGAAAGATCCTCCAGGTTGCCGTGGTCGCTGGCCAGGATGACGAGGTCGGCGGAACGGTCAGGTATTGAGAGGACCCCATCCAGGAATGCCTCCAGATCCTCCAGGATCTCGCTCCCCCGCGCCATGTCCTGGGCGTGGCCGGCCCGGTCCGTCAGGAAATGCTCATACATGGTAAAGGCGTGGGCTTTCGCCAGGCGGGCGAGCCGCCTTCCCGCCTCGCCGGGGGAGACGGTCGGCAGCGAGTATCCCCGCTCGGGCAGGAGCCGGTTGGTGAAATCGTGGAAGAGCGCCTCCCCCCGGGCCAGGTCGTCGAGCGTCCGGAACCGCAGGTCCGCCCGCAGCAGGGCGACCGTACTGACCGAGAGGAACCGGGGGAGCTTTTCCAGGAAGGCCGGGGTGTAGGCGTTGGCGAAGGTGGCCTCGCCCCCCGCAGCGGTGACGCGACTGAAGAGGGAGCGGCCATCCAGGATTTCCGCCAGCGACTTCGTGCAGTAGCCGTTCATGTGCCGTCCCACGGTCGCAGGCGCGTTCACGCCCGTCAGGATCGAGGTCTGCCCCGTTGCGCTCTGGGGCAAGCCGGCGACGCCCAGGCACGCGTCTGTCGGAACCAGGACGGCCGTGGGATCCGGAGCGGGCCGATCCCGCAGGAGGCGCAGCCGGCGGAGGCGCGCGCAGGCCACCGGGTTTCTGCCCGGATCGTCCTCGCCCAGCCCCAACCCATCCACGAAGAGCAACAGGACGCCCATGGTGTTTCTCTCGCTGAGTACTACGTGCCGCAAATGCAATCACACTCGTTTCTTCGCCCTCTCCCTCGGAGGCTGATCTTTACCCATAACCCGGGTTGCTGGACACGGGGGGTATGAGGAGATGGGGAGCGAA
>JACQXP010000477.1 GCA_016208645.1 Candidatus Methylomirabilota bacterium
CGGTGTGGGGCCTCCGGCCCGCGGGCTTCTACCTCACCAATCTCCTGCTCTACGCGCTCACCTGCCTGCTGGTCTTCCGCCTCGCCCGCTCGCTCCTGGAGAACGCCGAGGCGGCGCTGCTTGCCACGCTGCTCTTTGCGGCGCACCCGGCACACGTGGAGACGGTCGCCTGGGTTTCGGGCCGGGTCGAACCCATGGCCGCCATCGGCGTGCTCCTGGCGATCTGCTGGTACGGGCAGGCGTGCCTCGCCACCGGCTGGCGGAGGCACGCCACCGTCCTGGGCAGCCTGGCGGCCTTCGTCCTCGGCCTTCTCTCGAAGGAGACGGCGGCCGGCCTGCCCCTGATCCTCCTGTGGCGCGAAGTGACTATTGGCCCGGGGACCCATGGCCAACCGCAAGGAAAGATCAGTGCCGCTGTCCTCCGCCTAGTGCCGTTCTTCGCGGTCGTACTGGGGCTCCTCTGGTTCCGCTCGGACGCACTGGCGCGATGGACCGCCGAGACCATGGGCACCGGCACATTCTGGGACCGCGTCCCGGGGTCGTTGGAGCTGGTGGCTCGGTACACCCTCCTGGCCCTCTTCCCGGTTCGCCTCCACCCGATGTATGCCTTCACCCGCCCTGCGAGCCTGTGGGCCCCCTGGCCGCTCGCCGGTCTCGCCCTGCTCATCCTGATGGCCGGTCTGGCCGTGTGGTGGCGGGGGTGGTGGCCGGTGGCAAGCTTCGGCCTGGGATGGTTTCTCCTGGCCCTCGTCCCGGTGCTGGACCTGATGCCTGTCTCCCCTCGCGCCTTGAATTTTGCCGGGCGCTACCTCTTCATTCCGACCATCGGCCTGGCCCTGCTGGCGGGAGCCGTCCTGGCGCGGCTTCTCCCGGCCGGAGAGAAAGACAGCCAGGAGGCGCACGCGAATCCAAATCCGCACCCTGTCATGCGCCGGGTGGCGATTGCGGCGAGCATCCTGCTCCTTCTCGGATGGACCGTCCGAACCCTGACCTACATCCCGGTCTTTCGGGACGACCTTCGCCTCTTCACCCGGATGGCGGACGAGGTGCCCGGCATCGCCCTGGGGCATCAGAACCTCGGGTTGGCCCTGCTGCAGGCCGGCC
>JACQXP010000130.1 GCA_016208645.1 Candidatus Methylomirabilota bacterium
TGTCCAGGCCGGATTCTCGATAGCGGTATTCCTGGTTCTTCCTGACACGGAGCGTCTTGCCACACTCAGGGCACTTCACCATGGCGAGTTCCCTCATATTTGGCGCGGGTGATCAGAAGGCCGTCACGAGCCACACCCGATCAGGGTCTGGCCCCTGGCTAACGACTACAGTCAGAATATCCCCCTCGAGATCAGGACCATGCACACGGTATCCCCACCGGCGGGCCTTCTCATTCCACTCCGGCGCCTCTCCAGACACCTGACCTCTCTCCAGGACGTGGATCGCATCCTGAATGGTGTAGTTCCGCTGAAAGCCCTGGTCCACGAAATGCTTGGTGGGAATGACACTGCCCGATCTTAAGCAGCGTCGGATGATCGCCGTGACCTCGGCAGGCGAGAGCGGTGGAGGCCGGTCCTTCCTGGCGGGTTTCTTGCCGGCCATGGGGCCTCCCCCTATGGTATATTTCGCGTGCTGCTCCCAGCCAATCTCCCAGACCGGGTAAGTTCACACTTAACATTCGGTAAAGTTTATGTCAAGGCCAATTTCGGGGTATATCTCGGCATGCAACCCGAATACTAATCCCCGGGCAGAGGCTATCGAGGAAAGATTTGACCGGGAGGCTCGCCGCGGTCGGGGGAGGCTTTCCCGGACTCAGAGGGCCGGTAGGCCGGGGACGCGAACACGGATGCGGTAGACCGAGGTGGAGGCCGTGATGTAAAGGCTCCGGTAGTCGGCGCCGCCCCAGGCCATGTTACTGGGGTACTCCGGCACCCGGATGACGCCCAGGCAGATCGCCTCGGGGCTGAACACGTGGATGCCGCCCGGGCCGCAGCAATAGATGTTGCCCGTGGAGTCCATCTTCATCCCGTCGGGGGCGCGTCGGGTGGCGGGGGTCCGGGCCCACCCGGTACACGCCCTGGAACGGCAGCTCCTGCTCCCGCTTCACGCCGTAGTACTCGACCCGGCCATAGGGCGGATCGGTGAAGTAGATCTCACCGTTGGCCGCGCAGACGATGTCGTTGGGGCTGTTGAGCTGCTTCCCCTGGTAGTGGGTGGCGATGGGGATGATCCTGCCATCCGGGTCCGTCCGCGTCACCTGGCTCGTCGCGTGCTCGCAGGCGACCAGCCGCCCCTGCCGATCCCAGGTGAGGCCATTGGACATGCTGCAGGGCTTCCGGAAGGTCGTCACGCCGTCCCTGGCCGACCAGCGGCGCAGGTGGTCGCCCGGCATGTCGCTCCAGAGGAGGCAGTGCTGGCGCGGATCCCACAACGGCCCCTCGGTGAAGAGGCAGCCGGTGGCGATCCGCTCGAAGGTGACGTCGGCGCCGCCGACGGCGTGGAACCCGGGATCCCGGATCTCTATGCTCATTTCTTATCGAATCTGCGTAATCTGCGAAATCTGTGGTTCCATTAGTGTCCGCTTTTGTCACGGCACCCGCTGAATCCGCCCGTCCAGCACAGGCGCGATGGGGCCGGCCTTGAGTCGGTCAATCAGAACGTCAGAGTCCATGGGGCCGTTCTCCGCCTTCACCAGGACCTTCCCCTCCTTCAGCATGGTGTAGCCGTCGCCGCCCCCCAGGATGAAATCAAAGGTGGCCAGGGTGTATCGGGCCTGGGTCTCCAGCGGGCGGCCCCCCACGGTGACCGAGACCAGGCGTGATCCCGCGGCGCGCTTTGGATCGAAGGTATAGCGGATCCCCGAGACCTGGGGGAAGCGGCCGGCCGTCCGCTCCACCTGGCTCAGGCCATTCTCCAGGGCCGCACGCAACGTCTCGCCGGTCACGTCGAGCTTCACGACCTTGTTGGCAAAGGGCAGGATGGTCAGGACGTCCCGCCGGCGGAGCTGGCCGGCCGGCAGGACGGTGTTCCCCCGGACCCCACCCCCGTTGATCAGGGCCACGTCCGCTTGCAGGGCGGCGCGCATCAGATCGGTGATGAGATTCCCCACAGCCGATTCCTGCGTGCGCACGATCTCGTTGCGCGTGTCCAGGGGGACCGAGGTCGCTCCCACGACCACGTTCAGCTCCGCGGCCATGAGGCCCTCGTACTGCTTGACCAGGGCGGCCACCTCGGGCTTGTCGGGGATCTGGTCCGTGACGGGGATCAGCTCCCACTTCGATTCGATCTTGCGACCGGCCTTGCCCGTCGTGACCGTGACATCAATCCGTCCCAGCGACACGGCATCCGATCCGGTCTTGAGGATCAGCGTCCGCCCGACCCGGGCGTCCAGGGGCACGTGCTCGTGCCCGCCGAGGATCAGGTCAATCTCCGGGACCGCGGCCGCAAGCTGCTTGTCGTCCGCCATGTCCTGGTGCGTCAGGGCAACGATCACGTCGGCTCTGGCCCGGCGGGCACGGGCCACGACCTCTTTGGCCGCCTGGATGGGGTCGAGGAACTTCAGGCCGGATGCTCCCTTGGACAGCGTGTGGGTCTCGGGTGTCACGAGACCGATGAAGGCGACCCGAATCCCGCCAACCTCCCGGAGGACGAAGGGGGCCGCGCCCCCGAAGGGCAGCCCCGAGGCCGGGTCCAGGACGTTGCTCGAGACCCAGGTGAATCGGGATTCCCGCATCCGCTCGCGGGTCGCCTCGAGACCGAAGTCGAACTCGTGGTTCCCGAAGGTCGCCAGGTCCAGCCCGGTGGCGTTCAGGGTGGCCACCATCTGGCTGCCCTGAAACAGGCTGGACATGGTGGACGGCGAAAGGAAATCCCCCGGCAGCACGAAGACGAGGTTGGGCGACTCTCGGGCGATGCGGTCGCGCAGGGTCGCCACGCGGGCCAGGCCGCCCTTCTTTCCCTTCTCCACCGGCGAGATCTCGTAGTCATCGTTGATTTGCAGGATGGTCAGGCGGGCCGATCGTTCGGCCGGGATGGCAGCCGGAACCGAGGGGGTGACGGCGAGGACGATCAGACTTCCGCAAAGGAGGGCGATGAACGTGCGACGGCTGACGCTCAGCATGACGGCATTCCTCCGGTTCGAGAGGGTGACGTTTCCTGTCCGCATTCAGCATTCCGCATTCCGGTGGCGGTGTCAAAGGGTTTTCGGCGTGCCGCGGCTCGGAGGCCAGGAGGCAGGGGCGACCGGGCATGGGGGCAGAGGAGGAAGGGAGTCAAGGCATGGCGCGCGGGAAGATCAGGGTGGGAATCATCGGGGCGGGACGGATCGCGGACATGGTGCACGTGCCATCGCTCCGCCTCTGCCCGGAGTGGTGCGAGGTCTTCGCCGTTGCGTCCCGCACGGAGGAGAGAGCCAAGGCCTTCGCCGAGCGGTGGGGCATCCCCCGGGTCCACCCCGACTGGGGGTCCCTGCTGGCCGACCCGGACGTGGATGCCGTGGTGGTCTGTTTGCCCACTGGCCTCACCCACGCGGTGGCGAAAGCCACCATTGCCGCGGGCAAGCACATCCTGTGCGAGAAGCCGCTTGCGCTGAACTACCAGCAGGCCCGGGAGCTTCAGGAGATGGCCGAGCGAGCCCCGATCACCCACATGGTAGCCTTCACGTTCCGGTTCGTGCCCGGACTCCGCTACCTCAAACGGCTGGTCAGCGAAGGGCATTTCGGCGAGATCCGCCACTGGCGGTTGTCCTACTTCACGGACTTCATGCTGGACCCCGCGGCTCCGATCGCGTGGCGGAACCAGCGGGCGAACGCGGGGGCCGGGATCCTGGCGGACATGGGATCCCATGCGATTGATTTCTCCCGCTACCTCCTGGGGGACATCGCGGCCGTGAGCGGCATCAACCGCCTGTACGTCCGGGAGCGGCCGAGCCCCGCCGGGTACCCCCTGGGTGGGCGGGGATCCGGGATGGAGCCCGTGGATGCCGAGGACGCCTATGCCTTCGCGGTGGAGTTCGCCAGCGGGGCGATCGGGACGGTCGATCTGAACCGGGCGGTGGCCGGTCGCGGCGGCAGCGGGCGGGGAAACTACCAGTGCATCGAGGTCCACGGGACGAACGGGGCGGCCATCTACGAGCTGATCCACCCGTTCGAGCTGCAGATCAGCATCGGCCCGGCCATGACCCGGACCCAGCAGTGGGCCCGCGCCGAGGTGCCCTTCGACCTGCGGAAGTATCCCGGCTCCCCCCGGAACCCGCTGACCGATGATCCCCTGCTGGGGTACAA
>JACQXP010000503.1 GCA_016208645.1 Candidatus Methylomirabilota bacterium
CTGTTCTCGGGGATGACCGGGCCGAACGGGACCGGGACCTTGTATTATATCCCGACAAGGCCAACCCGCAAGGCCCCAGGCCTCTGCGAACATGGATGGATGTGGGATCTGGAATGTAAGCCGTGGGAATCGTGGGTGGGACTTGAGGTTTTGCGGCCTTCCGAGCGGGCTGAGTAGCGCTTACAAATTTATTAACGTAATCGAGTTCAAGGTGCCCAGATCCTGCCTTTCACCCCCCGTGCCTTACGTTTCACGCTTCACGTCTCACGTTTCACGCTTTACGTTTCACCCCTCCGGCTCCTCCACCTGCGCCCGATCCAGGAGCAACTCGACGATGAACCGCTCGAGCGTCCCACGCTCCTCCTCGCCGAGATCCAGGAACTGGATCCCCATCCCCGCGGGCAGCCCCTTGGGCGTGTCCGTGGGGCTGCTCCAGACCACGCGCCCGGCCGTCCGGAACGGGTGGGCCACCCCGGGCAGCTTGAAACGGAGCAAGAGGTCCTCCCCGACGGGGAACACCTCGCTGGTGCGCAGGAAGATCCCCCGCGCCGAGAGGTCGAAGCACTGACCGCCGCGGAACGCCCGCAGGCTCTGGAAGTCCACGGGGATCTGGACGCCCAGGTGCGGGAGGCCGCGCTTGGCCGCCTGGCCGTGCTCCAGCATCCCCAGCTTCAGGAAGCGGACCAGGACCCTCAGCGTCCCCCAGTCGTCCAGGCTGCTTCCCTCCAGGACCTGCGGGAGCGTCCGGGTGCCGTCGCACAGCTCCACCACCTGGCGGAATCCCCCGGGCAGCGTCCGGCGCAGCAATCCCTCCCGGAGGATGGGAAACATCTTGACGGGCTCCTCCGATGGACCGAGGGTCTGGCGCAGGGCCGGGATCTCGTCCAGCCGGCGGACCCCCTCCATCAGAAGCGACTGGTTTGCCTTCATCACCTGCGCCTCGGCCGGGCCGGTCCCTGAGGCCGGCTCCAGGGCGAATTCCCCCTCGTTCCAGGCCAGCAGGCGGTACACCGCCGCCTCGCCCTTCCGCGGCCCCTCCATGGCGTAGGCGATCCGCCCCTGGGTGAACAGGATCTCGCCGCGGCGCGTCCCGGACGTCAGGCGCAGGGTGCCGGTCCGGCGCTCCGCCTCCAGGACCTGGATGAGGTTGGGCAGGCTCATCGTCTCCAGCCGCCCCCGCATCAGAGAGGTCTCGGGGGGCGACGTGGCCCGATGGGCCCCCGCCCGGCGCAGCACGTTCTTCACCCGGGCCAGCAGCTCTTCGCGCCGGACCGGCTTGACGAGATAGTCATCCGCCCCCAGCTCCAGCCCCCGGATCTTGTCCTCGACCCGCACCCGCGCGGTCAGGAAGATGATGGGGATGTCCTGGGTCGTGGGGTTCGCCTTCAGGGCCGCCGCCACCTCGAAGCCGTTCAGCTCCGGCATCATGGCATCCAGCAGGATGAGGTCCGGGCGCGTGGCCTGGGCCTGCTCCAGCGCCTCCCGGCCGTTCCTGGCCACACTGACCTCGACGGGCAGCTCGGCCAGCATGTCCACCGTCATCTGGGCCATGAGGGCCTCATCCTCTGCCAGCAATACGCGCCATGCATCCATGGTATGCTCGTCGGTCCGCCGCCCTCCGCCGCCAAGGGCGCAAGCGGATTACGCCCGCTCCCCTGCCCCGCTGATCTGCACCGCGATGGCCTGGGCGAGGTGCCGCTCGATGGCCTCGCGATCGGCCGGCGCCAGATCCAGGAACTGGATGCCCATGCCGGTTCCGCCGTGCTTGCCGGGGTCCGCGTTGCGCCAGACCACCTGCCCCGTCACCTTGACCGGGGCCTCGTGGCCGGGGACCTGGAACCGCAGGATCACCTGCTCGCCCACCTCGAACGGGACCGCGGTCTGGATGAAGACCCCGCGCGCCGACAGATTGAAGGAGGTCCGCTTCAGGAACCCCGGCACCCGCTGGTACTCGACGGGCACATCCACGTTCAGCCGGGCCCCGCCACGGCGCTCGGGGCTCACGTCCGCCGAGGTCAGCGCCCGGACCCCCAGCAGGTACTGGAGGATCTTCAGGGTCGTCCACGCATCGAAGGGGCTCCCGGCCACGACCTGCTCCAGGTCCCGTGCGCCATCCAGGAGGGCCACCAGGGCCGCCGCCTCGGGCTGCGCCAGCGCCTCCACGGCCGCCCGGAGGGACTCCAGGAATCCCAGGGCCACCCCCGGGGCGGGCAGGCTTGCCCGCAGGGCCGGGGTCTCGTCCAGGCGCCGCACCCCCTCCATGAGGAGGACCTGGTTGGGCAGGGTCACGCTCCCTCCTGTTTCATCCGATGGCTCGGGCGACGCCATCTGGAACGTGCCCGCCTGCCAGGTCAGGAGCTGGAAGACCGCCGCCTTGCCCTGGCGTGGCCCCTGCACCGCCCGGGTGATCTTGCCGTCCACGAAGGTGACCTCTCCCTGCTCGTCCCCTCGCGTCAACAGCAGCCGGGCGGTCCGCCGCTCCCCCTCGAGCAATTGCACGAGGGAGACCAGGTTCATGGCCTGCAATTGGCCGCTGGCCATGGCCGGCTCCCGCTGGGGGGGCCGGCTCCGCCGGAGGATGCCCCGGACCCGGATCTTCAACTCGTCGGGGTCCACGGGCTTGACCAGATAATCCTCCGCCCCCAGATCGAGCCCGCGGACTTTGTCCCGGGACGACCCGAGGGCGCTGACGAAGATGATCGGGATGGTGGCCGTGGTGGGATCCTGTTTCAGAGCCGCCGCGACCTGGTAGCCATCCATGCGCGGCATCATCACGTCCAGGAGGATCAGGTCCGGCCGCTCCGCCTTGGCCAGGCGCAAGGCCTCCTCCCCCTCCTTCGCCTCCAGGACGTTGGCGGGCAGAGTCGTCAGGACATCCCGGAGCATGTGCAGCACCAGGGGTTCGTCGTCCACCACCAGGATGCGCCACGACGTCATGCGCGCGTCCCCGTCCGAGGTGATCCCGTGAAGGCCAGCGCCCGAGCGGCCAAGATGCTACAGGTCCTCGAAGTGGGCCAGGCGCTTGAACGTGCCATAGCGCGCCTCGATCTCGCCAGAGGTCAGGGCGCGCAGCCGGTCCAGCGAGAACGCCTCCACGTCGAAGGAGGCCATCACCGACCCCATGATCATGGCCTTGCGCACGCCGGCGTCCCCGAAGTTCATGGTGCTGGCCAGGTAGCCCATGAACCCGCCGGCGAAGCAGTCCCCGGCCCCCGTGGGATCCTGGATGGCCTCCAGGGGCAGGGCGGGGGCGGCGAACCAGTCCCCATTGTTGAACATCAGGGCCCCGTACTCGCCCCGCTTGATGACCAGGGCCCGCGGCCCCCAGCCCAGGATCTTCCGGGCCGCCTGGACCAGGTTTGCCTCGCCGGCCAGTTGGCGCGTCTCCGCGTCGTTGATGACCAGGGTGTCCACCAGGCCCAGGGTTTGCCGGAGCGACTCCGGCTTGCGCGCGATCCAGTAGTTCATGGTATCGGCGGCGACGAAGGCCGGCCGCCGCACCTGGCGGAGCACCTCGCGCTGGAGGTCGGGATCAATGTTGGCCAGGAACACCACCTCCGAGTCGCGGTATTCCTCCGGGATCTTGGGGGCGAAATCGGCGAACACGTTGAGCTGGGTGTCCAGCGTGCGCGCCTCGTTGAGGTCGAACCCGTACTCGCCCACCCAGCGGAACGTGCGCCCCGGCACCCGCTGCAGGCCGCGGAGATCCACCTTGCGCTGGCGTAGGAATCCCAGGTGATCCTCCGGGAAGTCCTCGCCCACCACCGCCACCAGGCGCACGTCGGCGAAGAAGCTGGCGGCGGCCGAGAAATAGGTCGCCGACCCTCCCAGCACCTCCGTGGCCTGCCCGAAGGGGGTCCGGATGGAGTCGAAGGCCACCGATCCCACGACCAGGATGCTCATCTTGCTTTGGACCCTCCTGTCAAATGGTCAATGAGCGATTCGTCGACACTCGGAGTCGGCCGTCCCCAGTTGACTGAACAACCACTGGCCCCAAGCCGGTGGGTTTGTAGGCTGTCGGCTTGAATCCGACTCCGAATAACTCTCCTCCCCCTCAACGGGGGAGGACAAAGGTGGGGGTAAAGTCCGCGAGCGTCTCACCCCCATCCTCGCCTTCCCCCATTCAGGGGGAAGGGGGTGTAGCTTGCTTCGCATGAAGGCGAGGGGTTTCGACCATCCCCGAAGAAGACACTAATCGACAAGGTATTTCCCCACAATGGGCGCCAGGTCGCGCTTGACGGCCGCCGGGATCGCGTGGCGCCCGGTGATGATGGCGTCTTTCAGGGCGTGGGCGCATGGGCACGTCCGCGTCTCCGGGATCATCGCGACGGCGGCGCGCATGATCGCCTTGGCCGTCTCCACGTTCTTCAGGAGGATCTTGACCACCGCCTCGACGGTCACGTCCTCCTCCGTGGCGTGCCAGACGTCATAGTCGGTGACCAGGGCCATGGTGGCGTAGCAGATCTCCGCCTCCCGCGCCAGCTTCGCCTCCTGCAGGTTGGTCATGCCGATCACGTCCAGGCCCCAGCTTCGGTAGATCCGCGATTCGGCCCGGGTGGAGAACTGGGGACCCTCGATGCAGATGTAGGTCCCGCCGCGGTGCATGCCGGCCCCCACCAGCCGTCCGGCCCGATACAGGATATCCCCGAGCACGTGGCACGTGGGGTCCGCCACGCTCACGTGGACGACCAGTCCGTTGCCGAAGAACGTGCTGGGACGCGCCTTGGTCCGGTCGAAGAACTGGTCCGGGATCACGATGTCCAGGGGCTTGATCTCCTCCTTCAGGCTGCCCACGGCCGAGGCCGAGAGGATCCACTCCGCCCCCAGCAGCTTGAACCCGAAGATGTTGGCGCGGAAGTTCAGCTCCGACGGCATCAGGCGATGGCCCCGCCCGTGCCGCGCCAGGAACGCCACCGGCCGGCCCTGGAGCCGTCCGAGGATGTAACGGTCCGAGGGATCGCCGAAAGGCGTCCGCACCGCCTCTTCCCGGACGGCCTCCAGCCCTTCCATCTCGTACAGCCCGCTGCCGCCGATGACCCCGATCAGCCTCTCGGCCATGGACCCTCCATCACCCATGGATTCGCCGGAACCGCCGGCACCGCGGACCTGCCTTGACAGGCGGGACGCCGAATGTTAGAAAAAGATCTGTCTACCGTCGCACCAGAGGAGAGCGCCCGTGCCCACCACCGTCGAGGTCATCGCTGAGACCCTGAAGTCGAACGGCATCCACCGGCTCTTCGGCCTGCCCGGCGGCGAGATCGCCGACCTCATGGGGGCCTGCCGTCGCGCCGGTATCACGTTCCTGCTCAACCGGCACGAGAATGCCGGCTGCGTGATGGCCAGCGTCACGGGCGAACTCTCCCGGAAGCCGGGGGTCGTCCTGGCGACCGTGGGCCCGGGCGCCACCAACCTGGTGAACGGCGTGGCCAACGCCTTCCTGGAGCGGGCGCCGCTCCTGGTGATCACCGCGCAGCTCTCCACCGAACTGTCGCCCGTCCTCCCCCATCAACGCGTGGATCTCGAGGACCTCTTCCGTCCCATCACCAAGTGGAGCCACACCCTCACCGGCGCGAACACCGCGGCCACGGTGCAGCGCGCCCTGGATCTGACCACCGAGGGCCGGCCGGGCCCCGTGTACCTCGGCCTCCCGAGCGACGTCGCCCGCCAGGAGGACCGGACCGCGGGTCCTGGACAGGAGGCGCTTGCCTTCCCGCCCGCCCGGCCGCTGGAGGGCACCGGCGTTCCCCGCAGGGATCTCGACCGGGCGGCCCGCATGATCGGTGAGGCCAGGCGCCCGCTGGTGGTGGTGGGCATCGGCCTGGACCCCATGAAGGCCCAGCCCGCCATCCTCCGCTGGATCGGCGCCGCCGGTATCCCGGTGGCCACCACGCCGAAGGCCAAGGGGCTGGTCCCCGAGGATCATCCGCTCTTCACGGCCACCAGCACCGGGATGGCCGGCGATGCCCTCTTCGCCGAGCTGCTCCGCGAGACCGACCTGATGATCGGGATCGGCTTCGATCCCGTGGAGGCGATCCGGACCTTTTACACGGAGCGCCCGTTCCTCTCCATTGCCCAGTACAGCCTGGTGGACCGCCAGTTCGCGCCCGACCTTGAGCTGGTGGGAGACGTCAGCGCCACCCTGGAGGCCCTGCACGGCGAGGTCGTGGTCCACCACACCTGGCCGCCCGACGCCCCCGCGGCCTTCCGCCGGCGGCTCGCTGCCTTCCTCAGGCCGTCGGCAGACCAGAGCGCACTGGGCCTCTCGCCCGCCCGCGTCTTCGGCCGCCTCCGCAGCCTGGTTCCTCGGGACACGATCCTCACCGTGGATACCGGCGCGCACAAGCTCCTGATCGGGCAGGTGTGGCCATCCTACGAGCCCCTCACCTATCTTGTTTCCCACGGCCTGTCCACCATGGGATATGCCCTGCCCGCCGCCATGGCGGCCAAGCTCGAGCATCCGCACCGCCCCGTCGTCGCGGTCATGGGAGACGGCGGCCTGACCATGGTCCTGCCGGAGCTGGAGACGGCCGCCCGCCTCCACTTGCCCGTCGTGGTCCTGGTCCTCTGCGACCGGAGCCTGTACCTCATCCGGATGCATCAGGAGCGGAGGAGCATCCAGGCCAGCGGCGTGGATTTCGGTGCCATTGACTTCGCCGGGATCGCGCCCGGGTTCGGCGCCCGCGGCGTTCGTGCCGGGAGCTGGGCCGAACTCGACGACGCCGTCACGACGGCGCTGCGGGGGGATCGCCCGACCGTCATCGAGGTCCCGGTGGACCCGGCCGATTACCAGCAAATGCTTTGACCGCTGGGAGGCTGGAAGGCTAGGACGCCTTCTGCCTTCTGCCTTCTGCCCCTGCTCTTCCTCACGCCTCCGGATCTCCTTTCCCATTCTCTCGCTCCTTACTCCCCCGCCACTCATTGCAGATTTCGAATTTCAGATTGCAGATTGACATCGGATTCCGAAAAGCGAACCCTCAATCTGCAATCTGCAATCTGCAATCTTCAATCGTCCCTGCCCCTCGGCTCTCGGCTCTCCGCTCTCGGCTCTCGGCTCCTTATCCTTCCTGCTTCGCCCGCTCGATCTTGGCTTGATCCAACTCGACCACGAGTCCGCGGGCCTCCGCCATGCCCTTCGCCTCGATCGGCGGCCGCAGGATGTCCAGGAACTTCTGCGATGCCACCACCATGCCCAACAGGACGAGTCCCAGGATGTCGGTCGGGAGCCCCGGCTTGATCAGGAGGAATGCCGCGATCCCCAGGAGCACCCGTTCCCACCACACGGTGGGTTTCGTCAGCCACCCATGCAAGGCTGCCGAGAGGCAGACGACCCCGAGGCCCGAGAAGACGATGGTGGTGATGACATCAAGCCAGGATCCGATGAACAGGAGCGACGTCCCGTACACGAACATGAAGGGGACGATGAAGCCGGTGGCCCCCAGCCGCATGGCCGCCAGACCCGTGGCCCACAGGTTCGTCTTTCCGATGCCGGCCGCGGCGTACACGGCCATGGCCACGGGTGGAGTGATGGCCGAGATGATGGCGAAGTAGAAGACGAACATGTGGGCGGCGATGGGCAGGACGCCCAGCTTGATCAGCGCCGGGATCAAGAGGGCCGCCTGCACGATGTAGGCCGGCGTCGTGGGCATGCCCATGCCCAGGATGATCCCCGCGATCATGGTGAGGGTGAGGGCCGGGATCAGCGAGTCCTTGGCTGCCGCCAGGACCAGGCTGGTGAACTGGAGGCCCGCCCCCGTGAGTGCGATGACCCCGATCACGATCCCGGCGCAGGCGCAGGCGGCCGCCACCGCCAGCGTATTCCGGGCGCCGTCCTCGAGGGCGTCCGGGAACAGCTTCGTCAGCAGCGGCTTCAGGCCGGCTCTCCCCTGGGGCGTGGCCAGCCGGATCGCCGCCAGGACCACCCAGCCGAGGCCGAGGACAACCAGGATGTTCCCCGGCAGGATGAACTCCACCAAGAGGACCAGGAGATACAGCCATCCAAGACGGCCCACCCAGGTGGACAGGGCCGCCGCCAGCGTCCCCCAGAGGGCCGCCATGGGGGCCGTGTACCCCACCAGCATCAGGTACACGATGATGAAGACCGGGACGAACAGGTGCCCCCTGTCCACCACCACGGTCCGCAGCGATGGCAGTTCCTCCCGCGGCAGGCCGCGCAGCCCCGTGCGCTGCGCCTCGAAGTGGATGGCGAAGTAGAGCGCCAGGTAGTACAGGAGGGCAGGGATGGCGGCGTGCTTGGCGATGGTGATGTAGGGGAGGCCGAGGAACTCCGCCATCACGAAGGCCGCGGCCCCCATGACCGGCGGCATGATCTGGCCCCCGGTGGACGCCACCGCCTCCACCGCCGCGGCGAAGTGGGCGCGGAACCCGGTCCGCTTCATCAGGGGGATCGTCAGCCACCCGTCCACCATGACATTGGCCACCGCGCTGCCCGAGATCGTCCCGAACAGCCCGCTGCTGATGCACGACACTTTTCCCGGCCCCCCGGGGGTGTGACCCGCCAGCGCCGAGGCGAAGTCCATGAACAGTTGCCCGGTCCCCGACTTTTCCAGGAAGGCGCCGAAGAGCACGAACAGGATCACGTACGTGGCCGAGACCGCCAGCGGGATCCCGAAGATCCCATCGGTGGTCAGGTACAGTTGGTCAATCACCAGCTCGAGAGAAAACCCCCGGTGCCGGAGCGGCGGCGGCAGGTACGGTCCCAGTAGGGCATACGCCAGGAAGACCAGGGCCGTGATGGGCAGGGCCGGGCCGATGGTGCGCCGGGCGGCCTCCAGCGCCAGGACCGTCAGCGCAACCCCCAGCAGGAGGTCCCAGCGTTCCAGGGGCGTGACGTACGCCAGGCGGGTCATGACGTAGTCGTACCGCAGGAACAGGTAGCCGATGCTGGACAGGCTGACGAGGACGCAGGCCCAGTCCGGAATCCCCGGGCGGGTCTGTGGCGATCGGGCCCCGAAGGGGTACCAGAGGAAAATCAGGGTGACGGCGAAGGAAAGATGGATGCCACGAAAAATGAGAGCCTCCGGGGGTCCGGAGGCTCCCACGTACAGGTGGTAGACCGACATCCCTATCGCCACGTAGCGTAGCAGGGTCCCCATCCAACCCGTCAGCCCCCGCACCTAGACCCCCTTTGCAATGGCCAATGACCAATTACCAATGAACCAAATGTGCCCCGCGCGCATTGGGCGCCGGTCGAACAGCATTGGTCGCGCGTAGCGCCTCCACCATTGGTCATTGGTCATTCGCTAGCGGCTACTTCAGCGCCCCGGCCTCCTTGTAATACTTCAGCGCCCCGGGATGATACGGGACGCCGACGTCGAAGGCCATCTCCTTCGCTGTCAGGCCCTTGACATCCTTGACCACCGCGCCCAGGCTATCCGCGTTCTTGGCCAGGGCCTTGGTGATCCCGTACACCAGATCATCCGGCA
>JACQXP010000131.1 GCA_016208645.1 Candidatus Methylomirabilota bacterium
GAAGCGCCGGTAGACCGCCCTGGCATCCCGGTTCTTGAATCGCTCGATCACCATGAAGAGCATGTCCGCTCCTTTGTCCGTGCCGCGCAACCAAGGGCGTTCGACAGTTCGGCGGCTCGACTGTTCGGCTGGTCCCGAACCACCGAACGCTGGTAGCTCTTACCCTACCCCACGCCGTTCGAAGGCGCAAGGGCCACCGGAAACATGAAAGGCGCCCCGGACAACGCCCCGAGCGCCTCGCGAATCCTGCCGACGAACCGTGGCTAGTGCTTGCTTGCGAAATTTCGCCTCATTATGCTCCGGCCCCCGGGACAGCTCCAACCCTTGCAAGCAACCATCAGCCTTCCTCGAACACCCCCATCCGCCGGAACTTCTGATACCGTTGCTCCAGCAGTTCGTCCAGGGGAAGCCGCCGCAGCCGGTCGAAGGCCTTCACCAAGACCCCTTTCAGGGTCGTGGCCATCTCCTGGTGGTTGCGGTGGGCCCCGCCCACGGGCTCGGGCACGATCTCGTCAATTACGGCCAGGCGCTTCAGCGTCTGGGCGGTGATCCCCATGGCCGCGGCCGCCTCCGGCGCCTTGGCCGGGTCCCGCCAGAGAATGGAGGCACAGCCCTCGGGGGAGATCACGGAGTAGATGGCATACTCCAGCATCAGGACCGTGTCGCCCACGGCGATCCCCAGGGCGCCGCCGGAGCCCCCTTCCCCGCTGATCACCACCACGATGGGGACCTTGAGGTCCGACATCTCCCGCAGGTTGCGGGCGATGGCCTCGGCCTGCCCCCGCTCCTCGGCGCCGATCCCGGGATATGCTCCGGGGGTGTCCACCAGCGTGAGGACCGGCTTGCCGAACTTCTCCGCCAGCCGCATGAGGCGGAGCGCCTTGCGGTAGCCCTCGGGGTTGGCCATGGCGAAGTTGCGCGCCAGCTTCTCCTTGGTGTCCCGCCCCTTCTGGTGTCCGATGACCACCAGGCCCATCCCGTCCAACCGCGCCAGGCCTCCCACGATGGCCCGGTCGTCGGCAAAGCCGCGGTCCCCATGCAATTCGATGAAGTCGGTCAGCATCAGCCGGATGTAATCCAGGGCGTAGGGCCGGTTGGGATGCCGCGCGATCTGGGTGCGCTGCCAGGCGGTGAGGTTGGCGAAGACCTCCTCCTGCAGCCGGGCGACCTTCTTCTCCAGGCGGGCGATCTCGGCCGAAAAGTCCACGTGCTCGACCTGGGCGAACTGTTTCAGCTCCTGGATCTTGGTCTCCAGCTCCAGGATCGGCTTCTCGAACTCCAGCGTGTAGGTCGGCATGCCGATCTGGCTGTGCGGGCCGGCGACCTGAGCCAGCTCGTGGGTGCTGCTGACCACGACGGACGACAGGTAGTTGAACAGGATGACGCTATTCACCTGCCCATCCCGCTGGAGGTGCAGGCGCAGCGGGGAAGTTCCACGATGCGCCTCGAGGAGCGCCTTCAACCGCCGCAACCCGTCCGAGCTGGCGGCCTCGCCGGCCAGCGTCACCTCCACCAGGGGCGGGCCGCCGTTGGCCGGCAGCGCCAGGGGCTGCACCTCGCTCAGCAGCAACTTGACCGTCTCCTCGCCGATGTCCACCTGCCCCTTCACCAGCACCGCGGAATCCTTGGCCAGGTGGAGCATGCTGGACCGGTACAGATCGGGGAACACCACCGCCTCCACCGACCCCGCCAGATCCTCCAGCGTGACGAAGGCCATGCGCTCCCCGTTCTTGGTGCTGATCTCCTTGACCGCCGTGACGATGGCCCCCAGCTTCACCGTGGACTTGTCCGGGAGCGAGGGGAGGTCCTCCGTCGTCAGGTTCGTGTGCCTGGCGATGAGCCCCCGGTGCTCCGCCAGGGGGTGGCCCGTGACGTAGAAGCCCAGGGTCTCTTTCTCGCCGGCCAGAAGCTGTGGCCGCTCCCACTCCGGCACGTCGGGCAGGGCGGGCGCCTCGCGCCGGGCCGTCCCGGTCGAGGACAGCACGTCCAAGAACGACACTTGCCCGTGGGCCCGGTCCCGCTGAGCCGCTGAAGCAGCTTCCATGGCCTTGTCCACCACCGCCATGAGCTGGGCCCGCCGCGCCCCCAGGGAGTCGAAGGCACCGCACTTGATCAGGCTCTCGACCACCCGCTTGTTCACCAGGCGCAGGTCCACCCGCTCGCAGAAGTCGAAGAGGTCGCGGAACCGCCCCTGGTCCCGCCGCCCGTTCACGATGGAGTGGATGGCGGCCTCCCCCACGTTCTTCACCGCCACCAGGCCGAAGCGGATCTTGTCGCCCACCACGGTGAAGTCGTCGCTGGACTCGTTCACGTCCGGCGGCAGCACCTCGATCCCCATGGCCCGGCATTCCTCGATGTACTTCACGATCTTGTCCGTGTCGGCCATCTCGGACGTGAGGAGGGCGGCCATGAACTCCACCGGGGAGTTCGCCTTCAGATAGGCGGTCTGGTAGGCGATGAGGGCGTAGGCCGCCGAGTGGGATTTGTTGAAGCCGTACCCGGCGAACTGCTCCATGAATCCGAAGATCCGCTCCGCCTTCTTCTCCGGGAC
>JACQXP010000504.1 GCA_016208645.1 Candidatus Methylomirabilota bacterium
AGTCGATGTTGACGCGGACCACAATCCACTCGCCGTAGACGAAGGGCTCGGCCGGCAGCGGCCGCAGCGCGGGCTGATCGAGGCGCTCGAAGAGCTCCCGGCGGCTCGCGCGGTACAGGCGCATGAGCCGCGTGTTCAGGTCGGTGCGCAACTCGGCGATGCGCGCATTGAGGGCGGCGAGGGAGAAGAAGGTCTCATCGCGGAGTCGCGCGAGGATCCACCGCTCGGCCACCAGCACCCCGGCCTCGATTTTTGCCTTGTCCCGTGGCTTCGCCGGCCGGGCCGTGAGGCTGGCGGTGCCGTAATCCGCGGCGAAGTCCTCGTAGGTGCGCTGCAGGCCGGGCTCGTAGCGGCAGGGCACGACGACACCGCTCTTGAGCTGGTCGCACACCACGGCGGCCGTGACGCCGCCGAAGAAGGCGAAGGCGCGGGTGTGGCTGGCGATCCAGTCGGGCACCTGCTGGGTGCGCGTCGCCTCGGCGTAGGTGTAGTTCGAGGCCCCGAGGGCGGCGACGAAGAGCTCGACCGCGACGACCTCGCCCGTCGTCGGGTCGATGAGCCGCGGCTTCTGGCCCGCGTAGTCGACGAAACACTTCTCGCCGGCACGGTGGACTTGGCGCATGGACAGGCGCCGGCGCTCCAGCCAGCGGCGGTAGAGGTCGCAGAACCGCGTGTAGCGGTAGCCGTCGGGGTGCCGCTCCAGGTACTCGAGGTGGAGCAACTCCAGGGTGACGCCAGGCCGGCGCCGCTCGGCGTGGATCCAGGCGCAGTCGGGTGCCGGGCGCTGCCGCTGGCCCGCGACCTCCGGCCGGCCATAGAGCCGGCCCTCCAAGACGGCGTCGTTCAGCGCCTGGACCTGAGGCCAGTCCAGCCCAGCGCCCTGAGCCCGCGTGACGACGCTGCTGATCGTGCCCAGCCCGACCCCGAGGCTCTGGGCCACGGCCCGGTGGCTGAGCCCCAGGGCCCACTTCTGGCGCAGGATTTCATGGATCTGCCGCATGGACAGTCGCTCGGTCGCCATCGCGCCCCTTTCGTCTGCGGGGGCGGACGGCGCGCTGGACCATCCAGCGTCGCCTGCTCAGGCGCCCGCCCCCTGTTCCAGGGCAGGATCGCCTGCTCACCGTTCACGATCACCGATCTACGTGTTCACCATCCCGATCCTGGCGTTCACCATGAGCGAACTGGGTGTTCACGTGGCACCGATCTACGCGTTCACGTTCGGCCGGCGCGCGCACGGTGACGGGTGAGAAGGCGCTGCCGGTGCTCCAGGCGGCGCATATTCGTCCGGTGACCAAGGAGGGCCCGCACCGGGTGGACAATGGCCTCCTGCTTCGCTCGGACAGCCACGCGCTGTTCG
>JACQXP010000505.1 GCA_016208645.1 Candidatus Methylomirabilota bacterium
GGCGCGGGCGGGGGAGGCCGTCCTGCGGGGCCAGGTGATCGCCAAGGTCGGAGATGCCGGGTCGCTGGAGGGCCCGCAACTGTATTTCGAATTGCGCCACAAGGGGAAGCCGCAGGACCCGCTGGCCTGGCTGCAACCCCGGTAGCGCGCCATGCGCTGTCCGCGGGTTCGCGCGCGGACCCTGGGCGCGATCCGCACATGCATCGGCAGACGGCTGGGAGGCGATCCCATCCCGGGAATCGGGCCGGGCGATTCGCCCCCGGCCCCAGTGGTCTTTGAGGCAGTTTGAGGGAGGGATTTCCCATGCGTCCCATCCGGCACAGCACCTGGTGGAAGGGTTTCATCTTCGCCGGCAGCCTGGCGCTCCTCGTCTTCACCGGCGGGGTGCAGCACGGCACCACGGCGATCGAGGACACCTACGAGAAGCTCAAGGTCTTCACCGAGATCCTCTCG
Source organism: Candidatus Methylomirabilota bacterium (assembly GCA_016208645.1). Lineage (GTDB taxonomy): Bacteria > Methylomirabilota > Methylomirabilia > Methylomirabilales > 2-02-FULL-66-22 > 2-02-FULL-66-22. The sequence goes on from JACQXP010000505.1 coordinate 454, forward strand.
CTGGTCCAGTCCAACTACGTGGACGAGGTGAAGTCCAGGGAGTTGATCTACGGCGCGGTCAAGGGGATGCTGGAGACCCTGGATCCCCACAGCGCCTTCATGCCGCCCGAGACCTTCCGGGAGATGCAGGTCGAGACCCAGGGCATCTTCGGCGGCTTGGGCATCGAGATCACGGTGAAGGATCGCACGCTCACCGTGGTTGCCCCCATCGAGGGGACCCCGGCCGACCGGGCCGGCATCCAGCCCGGCGACCGGATCATCAAGATCGAGGGGCAGCCCACCAAGGACATGACCCTGATGGACGCGGTGCGCAAGCTGCGCGGGCCCAAGGGGTCGAAGGTGACCATCACCATCCTCCGCGAGGGATCGCTGGAGCCCCTGGACGTCACCCTGGTCCGCGAGGTGATCGAGGTCAAGAGCGTCCGCAGCAAGGAGCTGGGGGACGGGATCTACTACGTCCGCGTCAGCTCCTTCCAGGAGCGGACGTCCAAGGACCTGGAGCGGGTGCTGGAGCAGGCGCAGAAGGCCGGCAGCACCGCCTTGGTTCTGGACCTGCGGAATGACCCGGGCGGCCTGCTGAACCAGGCGGTGACGGTGACCGACATGTTCCTGGACAAGGGCCAGCTCATCGTCTACACGCAGGGGCGGATCAAGAACCAGGACCTGCGGTTTACCGCGGAACACAGCAACGGCTTCCCCAGGTGGCCCATGGTGGTGCTGGTCAACGGCGGGTCGGCCAGCGCGTCGGAGATCGTGGCCGGCGCCCTGCAGGATTGGAAGCGGGCCGTGATCCTGGGGACCAAGACCTTCGGGAAGGGCTCGGTGCAGACGGTGATCCCGCTCTCCGACGGCTCGGGCCTGCGCCTGACCACGGCCAAGTACTTCACGCCGCGGGGGCGCTCCATCCACGGGACCGGGATCATGCCGGACATCATCGTCGAGCCGCCCAAGCCGGAGGTCTCGACACAGCGCCAGCGGGAGGAGGAGGCGCGCCGCCTCGCCCCCGCGGAGCGCCCGCGCGAGCAGCGGATCGGCGACCAGGAGGGCGAGGGGGTGGAGATCGGGCGCCGGGACGTGGTGGATCTCCAGAAGGACGTCCAGCTCCAGCGGGCCATGGAAATCCTGAAGGCCACGCGGATCCTGGAGCGCAACGGCGCCGCCCCCAAGGGCGAGGCGAAGCCGTCGGGCTAGGTTTCCCACGATCCTTAAACCGCCAATTCGCGAAATGTCGAATATCGAACAAGGAATATCGAATGACGAACGGTGAGGGGAGCGGCTGCGGGAACCGCTTTCGTTCGAAATTCGCCATTCGCTGTTCGACATTCGATATTGTTTCCTGTGTGGTTCCGACCATGCCGGGTTAGGTCATAGATGACCCTGGTTCTCGGCATCGAGACCTCCTGCGACGAGACGGCGGCGGCGGTGCTCGAGGACGGCCGCCGCATCCGGAGCAACGTGGTCGCCTCGCAGGTGGAGGTGCACGCCCCCTACGGCGGGATCGTTCCGGAGCTCGCCTCCCGCCGCCACCTGGAGGTGATCCACCCGGTTTTGGATCGGGCCCTGGCCGATGCCGGCGTAGGCCTCGAGGACCTGGCGGCGCTGGCCGTGACGGTGGGACCGGGGCTGGTGGGCTCGCTCCTGGTCGGCGTGTCGGTGGCGAAGGCGATCGCCTTCGCCCGCCATCTCCCCCTGGTCGGCGTGAACCACCTGGAGGGGCACATCGCCGCCGCCTTCCTGGAATCTCCGACCCTGACCTATCCCTTCGCCGCCCTGGTGGTCTCGGGAGGCCACACACACCTGTGCCACGTCCCGGCCGAGTGCGAGTACCGCCTCCTGGGCCGGACCCGCGACGATGCGGCCGGCGAGGCCTTCGACAAGGTCGCCAAGCTCTTGGGGCTCGGCTATCCCGGCGGGCCGGCCATCGAGCGGGAGGCGCAGGGTGGCGATCCCCGGGCGATTCCCTTCCCCCGGGCCGTCTTCAGCGACGGGAGCCTGGACTTCAGCTTCAGCGGCCTCAAGACGGCGGTGGTGCACTGCCTCCGGGATCTCGGGCGCGCGGCCGCGCCCTCCGGCGCGCCCCCTCTGGCCCCGCAGCAGGTGCGGGACGTCTGCGCCAGCTTTCAGCAGGCGGCCGTGGACATGCTGGTCGAGCGGGTGATGCGCGCCGTCCGGGATCACGCCCTAGGCGTGATCGTGGTGGCGGGCGGCGTCGCGTGCAATGGGGCGCTGCGGCAGGCCCTCAAGGCGGAGGCGGAGGCCGAGGGGATCCAGTTGGTCGTGCCCTCCCCCGCGCTCTGCACGGACAACGCGGCCATGATCGCCGCGGCCGGCGCCGAAGGCAGCCGGCCGTGCGGTGGGCGGGTACCCGCCCAACGGGCGGGTCAGGGCCGGCACGGAGGCCCGCCGACAGGAGGGCCGACCCGGAGCAGGGCCGCCCCACCCAGGCCGATGAGGCCTGGGTGCCGTCGCGGCCCGGCGTTCCGAGCGGCGGCCCCGGCGGCCTAAGTATGGTTCGTATCCTCCGGGAAAGCGTGGATAGTCGCCGATGGCCCAACCCATCCTCACCTACGGGAACCCGATCCTCCGGCAGACAGCGCGGGCCGTCTCCAACATCGACGGGGAGCTGCAGCGCCTCATTGACGACATGGTCGAGACCATGCACGAGGCCCCGGGCGTGGGCCTGGCCGCCAACCAGGTCGGCAGCCTCCGCCGGGTCTTCGTGGCCAACCCATCCGAGGATCACGACCCGTCGAGGCTCCTGGTCCTGATCAATCCCGAACTGGTGGAGGCCGAGGGTGAGAGCGTCGCCGAGGAGGGCTGCCTCTCCATCCCGGATTTCCGGGAGGAGGTCCGGCGCGCGCGCCGCGTCCTGCTGCGCGGCCTGGACCGGAACGAGCGCCCCGTGGAGGTCGAGGGGCAGGATCTGCTGGCCCGCGTCCTCCAGCACGAGCTGGATCATCTCAACGGCACCCTCTTCGTGGACCGGCTGAGCCCCGCCAAGCGCGACATCCTGCTCCGCAAGCTCAAGAAGGCCTTCCGCATCAAGAGGGCCTGACCCCCCGTTTTTGGACCAGTCTGCATTGCCAGATACGCAACTACGCACGCCTGGCCCCGCGTCCCTATTCGGTCATAAGCCCCGCCGCTTTGAGGCGCTGGAGCAGTGTCGGCTTGCGCGCGTGCGCCTGCCGCAGTCGCGCCAGGCGGTCGCGCACTTCGGCCTGTCGCCCGCGCTTCTGTCCAAGATCGGTAAGGTCTTTGAGAAGGCGGACTGCCGCCGCGTAATCGCCGGGGCGTTTCGTCGCGCTCAGCGCATCCACTTGCCGCCACGCCTCCGCCTCTCGCTTCGCCAGGCTCACCAGGTGCCTCTC
>JACQXP010000506.1 GCA_016208645.1 Candidatus Methylomirabilota bacterium
AGTATCAGTGCAGAGAAGAGAGGTTCTGAGGGTAGACTCCCCCAGTCTGATCCCCTTCTCCTGAAGATGGCAGCTAGGAAAAGGGGTTTCTCTCGGGTAGAAGGTGGACGACAGCAGGCAACCTCATCCACCCGCAGCCAGAGGAGAAACCCCATGCAGACCGTACGGGACCACGCCAGTCGGGTCAAGCGGTTTCGGAAGTTGAAGGCGACCTTGCGGACGAATCGGCAGCGACTCCTCGTGGGCCTCGACATCGCGCAGGCGGAGCACGTGGTCCACCTCCGCCATGCCCACACTCGGGTCGTGACCCCGGCACTCACGATTCCGAACACCACGCGGGGCTTCGCGCAGCTCTGGGCGCGGATCCAGCAGGCGCAGCGGGCGACGGGGTGCCGGGAGATCGTCTGCGGCCTGGAGCCCACGGGGACCTACCACCAGGCCGTGGCCGCGTTCCTCGAGACGCAGGGGGCGGACGTCGTCCTGATCTCCAGCAGCGTGGCCTACTGGAACCGGCGGACCCAGGACGGGACCTGGGACAAACACGACCGCAAAGACGCGGCCAACTGCGCCGAGCTCCTGGAGCAGGGCAAGGTGCTGTTCTACTCGCAGCCCACGGGCCCCCTCGCCGAGCTCCGCCACCTGGTGAAGCTGCTCCGGCGGGCCCGGGCCGAGCTGGCGAGCTGCAAAGCCCGCTGGCGGACCACGCTCCGCCCGGCCCTCGGGCCGATGGGGGAACCGCTCCCCAACCGCCTACGCGCCGAGCTGCCCGCCGTCCTGCAGGGCTGGGAGCGGGCGGCCTCCGGGCGCCCGGCGGTGCCCAAGGACCGCCTCCCGCTCGGCCTGGCCACGGCCTGTGCGGATCTCGGGGCGCAGGTCACCGCCGTGCAGGCCCGCATCGCCGCGCTCGAAACCGCGTGCATGCCGGTGGCCGAGCGGCTCCCGGCCTACGCGCTCCTCCGGACGATCCCAGGCATCGGGCCCACGGTGGGCGCGATCCTCGTGGCCGAGATCGGCGACATCGCCTGGTTCACCCGGTTCAGCCAGCTCCGGAAGCTGGCGGGCCTCGACATCGTGCGGGTGCAGTCGGGGCAGTTCGCCGGGCAGGCCCGGATCTCGAAGTGTGGCCGCGGGCTCCTCCGCTGGGCCCTCTACCAAGCGGCGGTGGGGATGGCGCGGACCGCAGCGGGGCGCGCCCGGCTCGCCGCCCTCAAGGCCAAGCGCCACGGCGATCGGTACGCCGGCTTCAAGGCGATCGTCGAGCTCGCGGCGAAGGTGCTCCGGGTCGTCTGGGGCGTGTGGCGGAGCGGGGCCCCGTACGACCCGCGGCGCGCGGGAGGCCTCCGGCGCCAGCCGCGCTAAGCGGCGACTCGCCGGACGGGAAAACACCGTCTTCCCCGGGGAGCTGGCAGCGCGAGATCGCTACGTGGCGGCCCGGTGGGACCGCCGGGGGACACTGGCGCGCCGCTCCCGCTCTCAAGAGCCCGGACTAGGCCGGGTGGGCCGCTCGTGGCAGCGAGCCGGCCGGATGGCACCACTACGATGGGGCATGAGAGATTCCCCGGGCGCGGCCTCGGGGGAGGAGGTCAGATCACCAGTGCGAGATGCGATCTGCATCAACGGGAGGAATTTACCTTGACACCGAAGAAACGGCCGGGTCCCCTTCTACCCTTCTACACAGGGGCCAAGGAGACGCGGAACTCCTTGCAGAGCGCGGCCTCCATCGCCTCCAGGGCGGAAGGCTCGTCATCAACGATGAGGACGTGCTTCCTGGGC
>JACQXP010000507.1 GCA_016208645.1 Candidatus Methylomirabilota bacterium
CAGGGGTCCGCGGGCTGGACAGCATGGTCCTGGGGGGGGCTGGGCGGCTTCGTCTTCTTGGTGGCCCTTCTGGCGAAGGAATCGGTGGCGCCGCTTCCTCTCGCCTGGACGGCCTGGGAAATCTCCGCCACTGAGGCGGATCCATGGCGCAAGCGCCTCGCCGGGCCTTCCTCCCGGTTCGTCCCCCTGCTGATCGCAGGGCTCGCGTACTGGGTCCTGCGGCGGTGGGCGGTGGGGGAACTGGTGGGCTTTCCTATGAGCCTGTCTCCCCTCGCCCTGCGCGCCATGGCGCTTTTCTCGGTGCTCGCGGAATATGGGCGCGTCCTCCTCTTTCCGGACCTCGGGCTGAACCTCTTTCGCGCCCTGTCGGTCACGCCGACGCCCATGACCCTGGCCATCAGCCTGGCCGTGGCCGGAATCCTGGTGGGCGGACTCGTGGTGACGTGGCGCTCGGCCCGGCCGCTGTTTCCCTGGGTGGCCTGGGTGCCGATCATGCTCTCGGTCCCGCTGCTCTTCATCCTGTATGCCCCCGCGCCGGAGATCGGGTTCATCACGGCCGAGCGGTTTCTCTACCTGCCCTCGGTAGGCTGGTGCGTCCTGCTGGGGTCCCTGCTGGGGCGGGCCGTGGAAGGCCGCGAGCGGCCGGGCGTGTCCGGCTGGGGGCTGGCGACCCTCGGCGGCGTCTTGGTGGGATATGCCGGCCTCACGCTGCTCCGGCTTTTGCCCTGGGCCGATGCGGCGGACCTGTACCTGGCCATGCAGAGGCAGCCCGACGTGCCCGTCGCCGTCCGCGTCCTCGTGCACAACAATCTGGGCAAGGTGTACCTGGATCGCGGCGAATTCGCCCAGGCCCGCGAAGAATTCCAGGCCGCCCTTCGCCTGAAGCCGGACTCCGCCTTCGCCCACAACAACCTGGGCGTCCTGTTGATCCGGCAGGGCCAGCCGGCGGAGGCGCGACGCTGGCTCGAAGCGGCCATCCGATTGGACCCGGCCTACGCCGACGCCTTCGGGAACCTGGGGGCGGCATACGAGGCCACCGGCGATCTGGCGGCCGCGCGAGCCGCCTATGAGGCAGGGGTACGGGTGGCCCCCGGCTCGGCGTGGCTGGCCGGGGGGTTGGCGCGGGTGCAGGCGGAGGCGGCCTCCCAAGGCGCCCGCCAGACGGGTCGGTCGCCGTGAGGGATGACGGGCCGGGGCCAGCGCGCTGCGCTCCTCCCGCATCGAGGTCCATGAATGATCTCTTCGTCTCCCTGGTCATCCCGACCTACAACGAGCGGGAGAACATCGGTCCCGCCATCCAGCGGGCGAGCCAGGTGCTGGCGACCGCCGCCCGGGATTTCGAGATCATCGTAGTGGACGACGACAGCCCCGATGGAACCGGCGCCGCGGTGCAGCAGGCCATGGCCACGAACGGGCGCGTGCGACTGGTCACCCGAACCACGGACCGGGACCGCTCCCGCGCCGGCGTGGAGGGGTGGCGTCACGCCCGGGGCAACGTCCTGGCAGTCATGGACGGCGATCTGCAGCACCCGCCGGAAACGCTGGCGGACCTGCTCCAGCCCCTGCGGCGGGGCGAGGGCGAGATCGCCATTGCCAGCCGGCACGTGCGGGGGGGCGGCGTGAGCCACTGGAGTCTCTGGCGTCGCGCATCCTCCTGGGGAGCCGCCTGCGTGGCGACGTTCTTCCTGCCCGGAATCCTCCGGCACGTCAAGGATCCCATGTCCGGCTTCTTCGCCCTCAGGCGTCAGGTGCTGGAGGGCGTGCGACTGCATCCCCAGGGCTACAAGATCCTGCTGGACGTGCTGATGCACGGGAGATTCGCAACCGTGATCGAGGTGCCCTACATCTTCGAGGAACGGTTCCGGGGGGGAAGCAAGCTCGGCAAGAAGCAGGTCGTCCAGTTCTTCGCCGGGCTCTTCCGGTTGTCCGTGGAGAGCGGCCATGCCGCGCGCCTGGGGAAGTACCTGGTCACCGGCAGCCTGGGGGGGATCGTGACCCTCGGGAGCCTGCTGCTGCTTCGCAGCCTGACCGACCTGCCTCTCGTTTCCGCCTACAGCCTCGCCGTCGAG
>JACQXP010000508.1 GCA_016208645.1 Candidatus Methylomirabilota bacterium
CCAAGGAGCACATGCGCAAACTGGGCCTGAAGCTCAGATAAGAAACAAGGCAACCGCAGATGAACGCAGATGAACGCAGATGTTTTTATTCCGGAAGGGCTGAAATGGAAGAGTGCGAACCGGTACCTGGCACCCGGGTATTTGTGGGTTTTTGATCAGGACATCGGCGTGTATCTGCGTGTATCTGCGGTTGCATATATTGAGTCGGGTGTCTGAGCCATGATGCGACTGCCCGCCTTCCGGTATCTGGCGCCGAAGACCCTGGCGGAGGCCTCGCGGATGATCGCCGACGCCGGCCCGGACGGCATGCTGGTGAGCGGCGGGACCGACCTCTTTCCCAACATGAAGCGGCTGCAGTTCGATCCGCGCATCCTGGTCGGCCTGCGACACCTGCCGGAACTCCTGGGCGTGGGCGGCGATCCCCAGCGGGGCATGCGCATCGGGGCGGCGAGCCCGCTCCACCAGATCGGCCTGCACCCGGCCATCCGCGCCCGGTACCCGGCCCTGGCCACGGCGGCGGGCAGCGTGGCCACCCCGCAGATCCGGCGCATGGGGACGCTCGGCGGAAACCTGTGCGTGGACACCCGCTGCAACTACTACAACCAGTCCTACGAATGGCGGCGCGCCATCGGCTTCTGCATGAAGCGGGATGGGGATCTCTGCCTGGTGGCGCCGGGGAGTCCGCGCTGCGTGGCCGTCTCCTCCTCGGACACCGCGCCGGCGATGATGGCGCTGGGGGCGACGGTGGTGCTCAGCGGCCTGAATGGCGAGCGGACGCTGCCGGTGGCCGCCCTGTATCACGACGACGGCATGGCGTACCTGGCCAAGCGGCCGGAGGAGATTCTCACCGCGATCCTCTTGCCGCCGGTGGACGGCCTGCGCACCACGTACTGGAAGCTCCGCCGGCGCGGCTCCTTCGACTTTCCGATCCTGGGCGTGGCGGCCTCGCTCCGCCTGGACGGGGACGGGACGTGCACGGACGCCCGGATCGTCCTGGGGGCGGTGGCGTCCCGGCCTGTGGAGGCGACCGAGGCCGAGAAACTGCTGCTCGGGCAACGGCTCACGTCGGATCTGATCGAGGAGGCGGCCAAGGCGGCCTACCGGCCGGCCAAGCCGCTGGACAACACCGACCTGACGCTGGCCTACCGGAAACGGATGGTCCGGGTGTTCGTCGCCCGGGCCCTCCGCGAACTTGCCAACCTCCCCTGAATGCGGAATGGGGAATGTGGAATGCGGAATATTGGAGTCGTGAAGCGTGAGGGGTGAGGCGTGAGGGGGATGACTTCACGCATCACTTGTTCCCGTTTGAATCGCCTCCCGCCTGACGCCTGACCCCTTACGGAATCTGTGGCATGTCTCGCACCGTCAGCCGTGAGCCATGAACCTTGACCTCCCCGAACGGTTCAATGCGGCCGTCTACTTCGTGGACCGCAACCTCCAGGCGGGGCGAGGAGACAAGACGGCCGTCTGGCACGAGGGCCGGTCCTACACCTACCGGGACATCGCCCTCTGCGTGAACCGCTGGGGGAACGTGCTGCGGAGGCTCGGCGTGGAGCGGGAGCGGCGCGTCGCCCTCCTGTGCCTGGACTCGCCCGAGTTCATCGCCGGGTTCTTCGGCACGATGCGCGTGGGCATGGTCCCCGTCCCCCTGAACACCCTCCTGCGGCCCGCGGATTACGAGTTCCTCCTGAACGACAGCCGGGCCTGCACCCTCCTGGTCCATCGGGAACTCTGGGAGCCCCTGGCCCCGCTCAGGCACCGGTGCCGGCACCTGCGCCATGTCGTCGTGGTGGGCGAGGCCACCGGTGGCTGCCTGGAGCACGAGGACCTGATGCGCCAGGCGGGCAGCGAGTGCGAGCCCGTCGAGACCTCCCGGGACGACGTGGCCTTCTGGCTCTACTCGTCGGGGAGCACGGGGTTCCCCAAGGGCACGGTCCACCTCCAGCACGACATGGCCTGCTGTGCGGCGTCCATGGGCCAGGGGGTGCTGGGACTCACCGAGACCGATGTCACCTTCTCGGCGGCGAAGCTCTTCTTCGCCTACGGGCTCGGAAACAACCTGTACTTCCCCTTCAGCGTCGGGGGGTCGGCGGTGCTGTATCCTGGGCGGCCGCTCCCGGAGGCGATTTTCGAGGTCATCCAGCGGCACCGGCCGACGGTGTTCTATGCGGTGCCCACGCTGTATGGGACCATGCTCCACCTGGCGGAGCGGCGGGCGGCCGCCGAGGGGCCTGAGTCCGTCCGGGAGCTGATGCGGTCCGTCCGATGCTGCGTGTCGGCGGGGGAGCCTCTGCCCGCCGCCATCTTCCACCGCTGGCAGCAACTCTTCGGGCTGGAGATCCTGGACGGCATCGGCTCCACCGAGATGCTCCAGACCTTCATCTCCAATCGTCCGGGTCGCGTCCGGCCCGGCTCCTCCGGCGAGGTGGTGCCGGGCTACGCCGCGCGGGTCGTGGACCAGGAGGGCCGGGACGTCCCCTGCGGGACGGTGGGCGATCTCCTGGTCAAGGGGGACTCGGCGGCGGCGTTCTACTGGAACAGGCACCAGCAGTCGAAGGAGACGTTCCTGGGGGAATGGGTCAGAACGGGGGACCGGTACAGCCAGGATGCCGACGGGTATTTCTGGTATGCCGGCCGCTCCGACGACATGCTCAAGGTGGGGGGCATCTGGGTCTCCCCCATCGAGGTGGAGAACGCGCTGCTCGGCCATCCCGCCGTGCTGGAATGCGCCGTGGTGGCGGCCCGGGACCGGGACGAGATGGTCAAGCCGAAGGCCTTCGTCGTCCTGAAAGACGGGATCCAGCCGACGGCGGAGTGCGCCGAGCAGCTCCGCGCCTTCGTCAAGGAGACCATCGCGCCCTTCAAGTATCCTCGCTGGATCGAGTTCGTCTCCGAGCTGCCCAAGACGGCCACGGGGAAGATCCAACGGTTCCGCCTGCGGACGTAAGGCGTAAGGCGGGAGGCGTAAGGCGATCCAACCCCTCACGCCTGACCCCTTACGCCTGACGAGACGAGAGAGGTATGAGCACCAAGCTGCTGTCAATGAGAGAGGCGATTCAGCGCTTCGTGCCCGACGGGACGACTGTCCTGATGGGCGCGGCCCTGGAGTCGCTGATTCCCTTCGCCGCGGGGCACGAGATCGTGCGCCAGGGGCGCCGCGACCTGACCCTGGTGGGTCCCATCTCGGACATCCTCTTCGACCAGCTCATGGGCGCCGGGTGCGTCCGGGGGATCATCGCCGCCTGGGTGGGGAACGTGAGCGCCGGCCTCGGCCACAACTATCGCCGGGCCGCGGAGGAGGGAATCCCCTGCCCGATCGAGATCCAGGACCACAGCAACCTGAGCCTGGCCCTCGCGCTGCAGGCGGGGGCCATGGGCGTTCCCTTATCGCAGAAGAGATCGTCAGCGCCGAGGTGATCCGCAGCGATCCGAACCGGGTGCTGGTCCCGCCCATCAAGGTCCGTGCGGTGGTGCACGAGCCGTACGGGGCCCATCCCTCCCCCGTC
>JACQXP010000509.1 GCA_016208645.1 Candidatus Methylomirabilota bacterium
GACATCGGCGGTCCAATTCCACCGATTCCCCCTCGTCCGAACGGGGCTCACCGATGGCCCGGGCGCTGGCCTTTTTGTCATAGGTCACGCCCACGCGATGCCCCAGGCGGGATGGCGCTCCGCTCCCCCGGCTCGGCCCTCCGCACGGTAACGCGGCACTCCTCCGCCCCCAGCCGGGGGAAGACCTCGGCATTCACGGCGTCCCACCGGGCGCGGGGGAGCCGCCGCGCCAGCTCCTCACGCGGTCCGGGATCAGGCGGATCACCGGCCCCTGGCCGAAGTCCGCCATGGCGCGATACTGCGGATACTTCTCCCGGAGCAGCGCCAGCGCCCGGTCCCGGTCCGGACCCGTCGCGAGGATCTCTGCCCTCCCGGTCACCAGGATATACCGGAGGCGGGCCCAGTCTTCCTCGTAGTGATCCACGACCAGGCTCGCGCGCGGGTTCGCCTGGAGGTTCTGCAGGCGGCGAAGGCGCGGGATCGCCACCCGCTTGGGCTTGGAATCAATGGCGGAGTACAGGCAGGTCCCGTCGAAGACGAAGCAGACGGGAATGACGTGAGGCTCCCCCTCGGCCGAGGCGCTGGCCAGTCGTGCCACCCTGGCGCGATGCAAGAAGGCGCGATCCTCGGGAGAGATATTCAGCACGAGTGATTCCAGCCCTCCAGGCCAGTCTCAATGAAAAACCGACAACGGACAACTGACAACCGGTCAACTACTTTCGGCAGATCCGTTGACCGGTTGTCGGTCGTCAGTTTTCCATTTGTAATTGACAGCCGTCAGGGCCTGCCCCGGACCGCTGGCCGGACCTCTTCGGCAAAGCGGTGCAGTTGCTCCAGGATGGCTTCGGCGCTGGGACCGGCAAAATCGAAGATCAGGTGGCTCACGCCCAGGCGCTGGTACGTCCGGATGTCCTCGACGATCTGGTCCCGCGATCCGATGAATGGCGTCCGGGCGCCCGAGGTGGGACCGTCCGTGAACGTGAGTGGCGCCTTGAAGGACAGGGTGATCGCCTTGGGATCGCGGCCGGCCGCCTCGGCCTGCGACCGGAGATCCGCCGCCGCCCGGGCATACTCCTCCGGGTAGAGTCCGGCCGGAGGACGCAGGCCGATGGGATGCCACCCGTCGCCCAGGCGGGCCGCGCGGCGGATGGCCGCCTTGGTGTGGCCGCCGATCCAGATGGGGGGATGCGGCTTCTGCACCGGCTTCGGAAAGAAGCGCACCTCGTCAAAGGAAAAGAAGCGACCCTGGTAAGTCGGCCACTCCTTCGTCCAGAGCTCCCGCAGGATCTGGATGGTTTCGTCCGTCACGGCCCCGCGATCCCTGAAGGTCGAGAGGTTCAGCGCCCGGAACTCTTCCTCCATCCAGCCGACCCCCACCGCCAGGATCACGCGACCCCGGGACAGGAGGTCCAGCGTGGCCACCATCTTCGCCACCAGCATGGGATTTCGATACGGGAGGATCAGGACGCTGGAACCGATGGCCGGGCGTTCCGTCACGCCCGCCAGGTAGCTCAGGACCGTGAGCGGCTCCAGGTAGTGCGCCATCCCCTCCAGGTCGAAGCGCCCGTCCGCGGCGTAGGGATATGTGGACGTCGAGGCCTTCGGAATGACGATGTGATCGCTGACCCAGATCGAATCGTACTGGTACTTCTCTGCCGCCCTGGCCAGCCGGTGGATGGTGTCCAGGGTTCCCAGGGGGCCGCGCGTGGGGATCGGGAAGCCGAAGCGCATCAGGTCCTCCTCGAAAGCGAAATAGGGCGAAGGGGGCCGCGCGTCCGGACTGCTCAGCGCGCGGCGGTCTACCGGAACAGGTCGCGTTCTGCCGACCGGACCAGGGACCGGGCGCGGCCCTCGGCCGATTCGAATCGGTATCCGCGCATCC
>JACQXP010000077.1 GCA_016208645.1 Candidatus Methylomirabilota bacterium
CGGATGGGAACGAGTTGGGCACGCCTCCCACGCTTTGGCCCTGCACACCGCTCCAGCGCGTCCAATTGGGACTCCCACGCGTTCGCTGTTACCGGGCAATTCACAGCCAATCGCCACTGTCCACCTTTCAAGGCAGCTGCGTCGAAGCGGCCAGTGAGGCATTCTGTTGCTCGGCAGTCCGCATTTAGGCGGTTGATTCCGTTGGTTCGGTAAGCGCTGTGTTGCGCGGCAAGCCAGTCTGCAAAGGCGTTTCCGGTGCCTCTCTCACCTTTTGACCTGAGATAGCATTTGGTCGGGCAGTTGAGGAAGGCATCGAAAAGCTCAGAGGTGATTCTCATGTCGCGCAGGCTATCAGCTCCTCTCTGACTGGCACAGCAGGCTTGGGCCGCTCACGTTGGTTCCCGCGAACTGGAGTCCCTCGCCCGAACCTTCGCTCCCACTTCCGCTTGGCCACCGACCCACGCGAGTGGTCCGGCAAAGGGCGCGTCTACGCCTGGAAGACCGTCAGCCAGATGATCCCCGGCACGCAACCAGAGAACATTTGAGGTCCCCCTCGGACCTCGTTCCGATTACTTCCAAGCGAGGTTCAGCATGGCACAGAGTCTGAGCATCGAAATCGACGTCCAATACCTGGACGGAAAGCTGGGGGTTGTTGGCGGTACACCTGAGGGCGAGGCTGTCGCAAATGAGTCAAGTGGGGAAAGCAAGGCGACATCACTTTCCTGCTGCGTTGACCAATCGACAAATCGACCATTCGACCGATTGACTTATGGAACACTGGTTGCCAGAGTGCCCGATTGCCCAAACGCCTTCACAGCTTCTCCTCGGCCCGGCCCTTCTCGTAGTCCTTCCGCTTGTTCGGCAGGCAGGTCGGGATCGGCACGTCCCACCAGCCGCTCTTGGACACGCCCGTGTGCGGCCACTCCCTCGCCGTCATGATCTCCACCAGACCCGGTCGTCCCGATGCCAATGCCCTCTGGACCGCCGGACCGCCGCCCTCCGGACATGGTGGATGTGGTCAGAAGAGTCGCTCCCTCGCCCGCATCCCCTCCCACTCGGTACGCGCGGCGCGGACGCCCTCCATCTCGCTGACCTCGGCCACGGGCACATCCCACCAACTGTCATAGCTCGGCACGGAGACGTAGCGGTCGCACGGCACGTACACGACCGTCGTGATCTCGCTCGCCTTGGCGGCCTGGTACGCTTTCACAAACTCCTCATAGGTCCTGGCCTCAAGCACGCGCGCCCCCAGGCTGCGTGCGTTCGCAGCCAGGTCCACGGGTAGCATCCGCGGCTCCCCTGGTTCCTCGTCGCCCTGGAGGTACCCGTCCGTGGGATACACATAGCGCGTGCCGAACCCGCCTTGGCCCAGGGATCGGCTGAGGCTTCCGATGCTCTTGAAGCCTCCGTTGTCCACCAACACGATGATGAGCTTGAGACCCTCCTGCACGCTGGTGACGATCTCCTGCGCCAGCATGAGGTAGCTCCCGTCGCCCACCAGCACCGTCACCTCGCGCTCGGGGGCCGCCATCTTGACGCCGAGCCCGCCGGCGATTTCATAGCCCATAGTGCTGTAGCCATACTCGAGATGAAAGTTCTTCGGATGCCGCGTGCGCCACAACTTATGCAGGTCCCCCGGCAGACTGCCCGCCGCGTTGATCACCACCCCATCCGTGTTGCTGAGTCCGTTGACCGCGCCGATGACCTCGCCCTGGCTCGGCAGCGGGCTGTTCCGGCTGTCGTAGATGCGCTGAACCTCCCGGTCCCACGCATCATGCAAACGCTGGATCTCGCTGGCGTACTCCGCCGACACGCGATAGCCCGACAGCATCGGCGTCAGCTCCTCCAGCGTCGCCCGCGCGTCGCCGACGAGGGCCAGGGCCGAGTGCTTGTGAGCATCGAACGCGGCCACGTTCACGTTGACGAAGCGCACTGCGGGGTGCTGAAAGGCCGTCTTGCTGGCAGTCGTGAAATCACTGTAGCGCGTCCCGATGCCGATGACGAGGTCAGCGTCCCGCGCGATGCGGTTGGCGGCCGACGTGCCCGTCACGCCTATGCCTCCAAGGCTGAGCGGGTGATCGAAGCAGAGGCTGCCCTTCCCCGCCATCGTCTCGCCTACGGGGATGCCGGTGCGCTCGCACAATATCCGCAACGCCTGGGTGGCCCCGCTGTAGATCATTCCGCCGCCCGCGACGATGAGCGGCCGCTGACTTCCGCGGATGGCCTGCCCAGCGCGCGCCAGGGCCGACGTGTCGGGCCGCGTCCGTGGCACATGCCACACGCGCCCCCGGAAGAAGTCCACCGGGTACTCATAGGCTTCAGTCTGCGCGTCCTGTGGCAGGGCCAGCGTGACGGCGCCGGTTTCGACCGGTGAGGTCAGCACGCGCATGGCCTCGGGCAGCGCCGTGAGAATCTGATCGGGCCGATAGATGCGATCCCAGTAGCGGCTGACCGGTGTCAGGCAATCATTGACCGAGACATCCTGCGAGTGCTCGTTTTCTAGTTGCTGCAACACGGGGGCCACATTCCGGCGCGCGAAGATGTCGCCGGGCAACAGCAACACCGGCAGCCGGTTGATCGTAGCCGCCGCCGCTCCGGTGACCATGTTGGTCGCCCCGGGGCCAATCGAGGACGTGCAGACCAGGGTCTGCAGCCGGTTCTTCATCTTGGCATAGGCCGCAGCGGTGTGGACCATAGCCTGCTCGTTGCGGCACTGGTAGTAGCGGAGGTCGCCATACTGCTGCAGTGCCTGCACGATGCCGGCGATGTTCCCGTGGCCGAAGATGCCAAAGCATCCCGCGAAGAACCGCTGGGTTTCCCCGTCGCGCTCGACGTACTGCTGCGTCAGGAACCTCACCACCGCCTGCGCGGTCGTGAGGCGAATCGTCCCGCTCATCTCACCCTCCTCCGGCAGAGAAAAGCTCCCTCTTCACCGGCCTGAACCGGCCCGGACCAGCGGGAATCTATCAGTCGAGGGAGCGACGGGTCAAGGAGGATCGGGGCAGCAAGCGGAGGGACCGGCGGGGTCGCGGCCCGACGCCCAGCCCGGTCCGCCGGTCCGTATTGCGTCTCACAGCGGGAGGAGGGTATGAGCACCATGAGCAGCCCCCGCCAACACACTGCACATGGCGTATGGCAGATAGCGTATGGTCCGATTCAGACTATACGCCATACGCGATAAGCCATACGCAGCCTGAGCGGTTGAGTTTGAGGAGGAAACAAGCCAAGCGCCTTTACACGAGTCGTGACGATTGGTATAAATTGCCGCATGCGCCGTGCTCCTATTCCTTCGCCCAAGGGCCGGGACATCGCCGTCGTCACGACGGCCCAGTTCTGCCTGGCCTTCGCCCTGAACTTCATGTTCGTCTTCCTGCCCTTCTACGTCCAAACTATCAGCACGCTGGACGAGGCGGCCACGCTCCGCTGGACCGGCCTCATCGTGGGCGCCGCCTCGGCCATGGCCACCTTCGGCTCCCCCTTCTGGGCGAATCTCACGGACCGGTTCAGCCCGAAGGTGCTCTTCGAGCGCGGTATCCTCTCCCACATAATCCTGGTCGCCCTCATGGGGTTCGTCACCGACCTGCGGTTGCTCCTGGGGATCCGGATCCTGCAGGGCTTCTTCGGGGGCATCTCCACCATCGGGCTGATCATCGTGTCGGCCGTCTCGAGCGAGGAGCAGTTGGCCCGCCGCATGGGGATGTACCAGTCCGCCCTCACCCTGGGGCAGATCTTCAGCCCGCCGCTCGGCGCCATGGCGGCGGCGGCCTTCGGCTTTCGGGGGCGTTCCTGGCGTCCAGCCTGATGCTGCTCGGCATCTTTCTCTTCTGCCTGGTGGGGCTGAGTCCCATGCCGCCCCGCCCGCGCCCCACTGCCAGAGAGGAACTGCCCCGCCGGCAGCGCTGGCTGGCCTGGGCCATCGCCTTCGCGGGGACGGTGCAGATCGTCTTCCTGCCCAGCGTCCTGCCGACGATCCTCCGGGACTTCAACGTACCCGAGGCGCAGCAGTTGGTGACCGCGGGAACGATCGTCTTCGCCTACGGCGCCTCGGCCGCGGCAGGCTCTTACGTGCTGAGCTGGCTGGCCGGACGCATCCCGCCTCAGCGACTGGTCCTGGTCTCGGCGCTGGGGGCCTCGATCTTCCAGGTCCTGCTGATCCTCGGGGTGGGCCCGGTGACCTTCACGCTCATCCGGATGATCCAGACCGCCCTGGCGGCCGGGATCTTTCCCCTCATCCTGGCCCAGATCGCGGGCCGGGGCCACGGCCAGACCATCGGGTTCATCAACACGGCGCGGTTCGCGGGCAACGCCGCGGGGCCGGTGATCGCGACCTTCGTCCTGGCCCATTTCAACTTCCTCTCCCTCTACGTGGTCCTGGGGCTGGGCCTGGCAGGCGTGGCGGTCGGCCACCACCTGGGTGCGAGGCACTCGGCAAGAAATCGCTAGGGAATTTCTCGCTCCTGCGGTAGGGTACTGGGCCGAAGGCGGCGGATAGGCCGGCCAGGGGTCCGGACCCCGGCAGGGAAGCGATCGAAGGAGGCGCCATGGCAGGAAGCTCTCGACAGCATCGCGGGGAAAAACGCCGGAAGGAGCTGGCGCGCAAGGCCCGGCAGGAAGAGAAACGCCAGCGGAAAACGGAACGGAAAACCAGCGGTGCAGGCGGGGGACCGCCAATTGACTGGGAAGCCGCCGAGACCGGATCCCCGCTCCAAGGGAGTCCGGAGTCCTCCGGACCGTCCGCCGATCCCGGCGTCCAGACACCTCCGGGCGACCCGCAGGATGTGAAGCCGTCCTGATTACGCCCTCCCTCGCCTGATCCGCGCCCCGCGTAGCGCCTTCGGGCAATTCCCGCAAAACTCCCCGCTGCCCTCCCTCCTCACACGGTCTCTCTCCCGGTCCGCCCGTGTCGGATTTTCAGGAGGCGTGCGGCGGGGAAAAGGCGTAGGTGGAAGAGGGCGGTCCGTCGAAATGGCCTACGGGCAGGTGGAGGGAGAGTCGAATCAGGACCACACACCCGGGATGCGGGTGGTGCACGTGGGGCAGGTGCCGTCGGGCCCGAGGCGGTTCGCCAGCACCTGGAAGCCGATGCGTTCGATCAGGAGGGTCTTGCAGGACGGGCAGTACGTATTCTCCAGCGTGCCGACCCGCCCGGGGACGTTGCCGGCATACACGAAATTGAGGCCCTCCGTCTTGCCGATCTCTACCGCGCGGAGCAGGGTCTGGGCCGGAGTCCACTCCCGGTCGGTCATCTTGTAATCCGGGTGAAAGGCGGTGACGTGCCACGGGATGTCCCGTGAGACCCCGGCCAGGAATCGCGCAATGGCGCGAAGCTCTTCGTCGCTGTCGTTGAACCCCGGCACGATCAGCGTCACGAGCTCGACCCAGAACCCCTTCTGCACCAGGAGCTGGATCGTCTCCAGCACCGCCTGGAGCTGCCCGCCCAGCTTCCGGTAGTTCTTGTCGTTGAACCCCTTCAGGTCCACCTTGTACAGGTCCAGCCACGGGCGGAGGTAATCCAGCACCTCGGGCGTCCCGTTGCCGTTGCTGACGTAGGAGGTCTTCAGCCCGTGTGCCCTGGCGACCTTGAACACCTCGAC
>JACQXP010000078.1 GCA_016208645.1 Candidatus Methylomirabilota bacterium
CGTGGCCTTCGCCAGGACCCTGAAGACCACTGCCGAACTGTGCCGCCGCCTCCCCTCCCAGCCGATCCCCTCCGAGGTCGCCGCTGATCTCCGGGCCGTCCTCGCCGCGCATCTGCCAAGCCCCAAGTAGCCCCGATCTCGTCTCGATTTACTTTCGTACATCCACATCATATGCTTCTCGCCATTGCAGCGCGTGGGCTGGAGCACATATATTACGATCGGTCACCGGCCGTTGCCTGTCTCCTGTCTGCCGATCCGGCCATGCCACGATTTTCTGTGAATCCTTTCCGGGGCATCTGGACCAAACAGAGCAGGGGCGGCGAGTCGTCCCGTCTGCGGAGGAGGCCATGAAGGCACGGCGATTCACGACCATCGGGGGACTGATCCTCATCGTGGTTCTCGTAGGGGCCTCAGAGACTTCGGCATCGGCCCAGGGCGAGCCGGGATCACCCACCGACCTCGCGCTCGCTGCGGCGGTGAAGCTGGCCCTGGAAAGGCACCCTGCCCTCCGCGCCGCCGGCTACCAGGCGGCGGCCGCGGCCGCCGGGGTTGACCAGGCGCGGGCGTCTTTTTTGCCCCGGGTGGATTTCTCCGAGGGCATCACGCGGAGCGATAACCCCGTGTATGCCTTTGGCGCCCTCCTCAACCAGGGGCGCTTCACGCAAGCCGACTTTGCGGTGGAACGGCTGAATCATCCCGACCCCCTGACCAACTGGCGGACCAACATTGCCGGCAGCCTGCCCCTCTTCGTTGGGGGGCGGACCGTCCTCGGCTACCAACAGGCCGAGATTGGGCGGGAGGTCGCGGAACGTGGGCGCGCCCGCGTCGAACACGAGGTCATCTTCGGCGTCACCCGCGCCTACTACGGCGTTCTGCTGGCCCAGGAGGCAAAGGCCACCGTGGACGCCGCCGTGCGCACCGCCGAGGCAAACCTCGCTTCAGCCGAATCCCGCTACGAGGCCGGTATGGTCGTGGCCTCGGACGCGCTGGCCGCCCGCGTCCGCCTGGCCCGCCTGAAGGAAGAGGCCATCGCTGCGGCGAACCAGCTCCGGCTGGCCCACGCCGGCCTGAACGATGCCATGGGCGTGGCGCTGGATCAGCCGTATCGGATCGCCGGCCGTCTCGATCTCCCCCCGCTACGCCACGAGCGTCTCGAGGGCCTGGAGGCTTTGGCCCACGAAAAGCGGCCGGAGTACCGGCAGGCAGCGCTGGAGGAGCAGCGCCTGGAAAAAGAGGTGCTGCGGGCCAAGGGGGCCTTCCTGCCCACCATGCACCTCATGGGAAATTACGAGATCAACAACCATCGCATCAGCGCCGACGGGCAGGATAGCTGGTCGGTCGGGGTGGTCCTGAACTGGAACCTGTTCAGCGGCGGGGCCGACCGCGCGCGCATCGTCGAAGCGCAGGCGAGCCAGCGGCGAGCCTCCGCATTGCGTGAACGCCTGGCCAGCGCCATCGCCCTGGAGGTCCGCGACGCCTTCCTGGCCCTGCAGACGGCCCGCGAACGGGTAACCGTGGCGAAGGACGCCGTGGCCCACGCGGAGGAAAGCCTGCGGATCGTCCAGGACCGCTACGACGCTGGCCTCACCACCATCGTGGAGCTCCTGGACACCGAGACCGCGCTCACCGCCGCCCGCACCAATCTGACCCGAACCCTGTACGAGGCGACGGTGGGCCAGGCGAGGTTGGAACTCAGCCTCGGGACGCTGGACCCCGCGAGGTTCTAAGCCATGCACACATTGCGATACGCCTCCCTCCTGGCCCTGACCTTCCTCGCGCTGGCCGCGTGCGGGAAAGAGCCCGCCCAGCCGTCCAGGTCGCCGGAGCCGCCAATCGTCCGGGACGTGACCGTCGGCGTCGTGACCTCCACTGAGGTGGAGGAGGCCGCCGAGGTGATGGGCACGGTGAAATCGCGCACCTCCACCACCCTCTCCAGCAAGATCGCGGGGAGGATCCTGGCCCTCCACGTTCACGAGGGAAGCGAGGTGCAGGCCGGGCAGCTCCTCGTGGAGCTGGACGACCGGGACATGGCGGCCCAGGTGCGCCGCGCCGAGGCGGGTCTGCGGGAAGCTGACAGCGCCCTGGTCGAGGTGGACCAGGCAATCGCCGCGGCTGCGGCCGGGCGGGTTGCGGCCGTGGCGCAGCGCGACCTGGCTGCCGCGCCCCTCGCCCGCTACCAGCGGCTGCTGGACCGCAAATCGGTGGCACCCCAGGAATACGACCAACAAGGCAGCCGCGGCCGAGGTCGAGCGCGCGGCGGCCGACTCCCAGGCGGTACAGGCGAAGCGGCAACAGGTCCAGGCGCGTATCGAGGCGGCGCGGGCTGAACTCACCAGCGCCCAGGTGATGCAGGGCTACGCCAGGATCGCCGCACCCATCAGCGGCGTCGTCACGACGAAACACGCCGAGGTGGGATCGCTGGCGGCACCGGGGACGCCCCTCCTCACCGTGGAGGACAACCGGCGGTACCGGTTGGAGACGGTCGTCCCCGAATCGCAGGCCGCCGGCATCCGCCGGGGTCAGTCCCTCCCCGTCGAGATCGAGGCCGCGGGCATCTCCGCCCCGGCCACCGTGAGCGAGATCGTCCCCGCAACGGATCCGACCACCCGGACCACCCTGGTACGATTGGATCTCCCGGTCTCGTCCCGCCTGCGCTCCGGCCTCTTCGGCCGGGCCCGGGTGCCCGTGGGCCGGCGGCAGGCCATTCGGGTGGCGCAGGGCGCCATCGTTGAGCGTGGACAGCTTCAAGGCGTCTACGTGGTGGGCCAGGACAACGTCGCCCGGTTTCGGCTGGTCCGGACGGGCGAGTCCCGCCAGGGCACCATCGAGATCCTTTCGGGACTCACCGGTGGAGAACAGGTAGTCCTCCGGGGGACCGAGCGGGTGACCGACGGCGCGCGCATCGAGAGCGTGAAGCAATAAAATGCAACCGTCCTCCTCAGGCGGGGATGCAAGGCCATCCAGAACTGTTCCCATGAATTTGATCTGCGTTCATCTGCGTTCATCTGCGGTTGCATAGTTTGAGCCGGAACTCTCGCATGACGCATTCGCAGACCGTACTGCCTCCTCCCGAGCCGTACACCGGGCCCCTCGGCATGGCCGGTCGGATGGCGCGCACGTTCATTGATTCGCGCCTGACGCCGCTCGTCGTGGTGGCCTCCATGCTGCTGGGGATCTTCGCCATCCTCGCCACGCCGCGCGAGGAGGAGCCCCAGATCATCGTCCCCATGATGGACGTCTTCGTCCAGATGCCCGGCGCCGGCGTGCAGGAGGTCGAGGAACGCGTCACCATCCCCATGGAGAAGAAGCTGATGGA
>JACQXP010000510.1 GCA_016208645.1 Candidatus Methylomirabilota bacterium
AGGCGGGCGTTGTCGACGGCGACCGCGGCCTGGTTGGCGAAGATGCCCAGCAGGTTCACCTGCTCCTCGGCGCTCGGGCCGCGACGGCTCTTGTTGTCGATCGCGATCACCCCGACCGCCCGATCCTTGACGATGAGGGGAACGGCGACATAGGCCCGGGAGCGCAGGAACGGCTCGGCCGCGACCGGTGGCGCGAGCCGCAGGCTCGGTGGAATCTTCTGGCCCTCCTCGAGTCGAACCAGTTCCTTGCGCTGGAAAGATGCCGCGAGCCCGCCCCCCTGCGTGGTCAGGGGCACCGTCACCGCGCCTGCCGGCTTGCCGTCACCGGCGAGGGAGCGCAGTTCGAGCGACTTGCCATCCGGCGTCGGCAGGAACACGGCGATGCGGTCGACGTCCAGCACCTGGTGGGCGCCGTTGACGATGAGCGCGAGGATGTCCTTCAACGCGAGGCTGTGCCGCAGACCGAGCCCGACCTCGTAGAGTGTCGTCAGGTTGCGGTTGGAGACCGCGAGCTTGCCGTTGATGTCCTCGAGCTGCGCGTTGGAGTACTGGAGGCTGGCGTTCAGGTCCTCCATCTCCTGGTAGTACGGCCTGATGATGATCCTGATCGCGACCAGGTTGAAGACCATGATCAGCAGTGCGCTGATCAACGCGGTGTAGGAGATGAACTTCTTGAGGCGGTCGAGCTCGGAGTTGGCGCTCGACACGGGCTCGTCCACGCCGATCAGCAGGCCGCGGCCGGGCAGGCTGCGGAACGCCAGTATGCGCTCCTCGCCGAACTGCTTGTACGTGCCGAACCCCTCCTCGTACTTCCGGGCGATGTCGACGAGCTTCTCCTTGAAGGTCCCCTGGCCGGAGGCGCGGGGCCTGGCGACCTGCAGCGCCACCTGGATGTTGCCGAAGTTCTTCCTGGCGACGATATACTCCTCGCGAAACTGGGGATCGGGGTTGTAAAGCAGGTTGCCGTCCGTGTCCATGATCCAGGTCGAGCCGGACTTGCGCACCTTGAGGCGCAGCAGCCGGTCGCCCAGCTCCGCGGTCGGAGTGGACGCGGGCATGATCGCGAGCTCCTCGGCCATCCGGTCGGCCATCGTCATGGCGCCCATCTTGATCGAGTCCTTGCTCACCCGGTAGACCGTGATACCCGCGACGCTCATGAACACCGCGACCACAAGGTAAGAGGCCACCGTGAGCCGGAA
>JACQXP010000511.1 GCA_016208645.1 Candidatus Methylomirabilota bacterium
CGACGGCCGCCAGCTTCTGCGCCTGCTGGGCCTGTCGCTCCAATTCCAGGCGTGTCTGCGCCTCTGTCACGATCTGGGCCTGGGCGGCCTGGAGGCTCTCGGCCATCTGGTTGAACGCCGCCGCGAGCTGGCCGATCTCGTCGCGGCGCCTGAGGACGAGTCGCCGGCTCAGGTCGCCATGGCCGAAGGCCAGGGCGGTTCGCACCAGTTGCGCGACAGGCCGGCGGATGCTGGCCCGGACGGTCAACCAGATGACCAGTGCGATGGTGAGGCTCAGCAGACTCAGCCGGAGGATCTGGTCATGGGTCGCCTCCTGGATCTGCCGCTGCACCCGGGTGGCCACGTGGACGACCTCCAGCACGCCGATGGTGGCGCCGCGCCGGGTCTTCAGGGGGAGGACCGCGTACGCCGCGGGGCGGGCCGGGATGTCGAGGTACCGGACGATCGTCCGCCCGCTCTTGAGGACCTGCTCCAGCTCTGCCTGCGGGATCAACGTGGTGGCGGCCACGTCGGACATGGCGCTGCTGATGTCCTCCAGCCGACGGTCGAAGATCCGGATGCGATCCACCGGGTTCGGGTTCCGGACCATCTCCGTGAGCAGCTCGCGAATATCCTGGGGCTGCCGGTCGCGGAGGGCATGCTCAACCGTCAGCTTGATGGCGTTGGCCAGGACCAGGACCTCCTGCTGGGCCTCGGCGGTCAGTCGCTGCCGCTCCTGGCGCGCGCGGATGTAGCCGAAACCCGCCATGACGACGGCGACAGCGGCCAACAACAGGAGCGTCAGCTTGGTTGCGATGCGCATGGAGCAGGTTCAGACAGAAGGACGCGGGGGGACCTCGGGCGGGGGCGCCGTCTGGGAGGTGCGCAGGGCCTCCAGCTCCCTCGCCTGCCACCGGAGCTGGCGACGGTTCCGGATCCACCCGGGGAGGCCCAGGAGCGAGGCCAGGGCGGCCCCGGCGGCCGTGGCGACCAGGATCACCACGACGAGCGACGTCTCGACCGACCAGAGCCCGAACCGCAGGGTGACGGGTCCGGCATTCTGGATGGCGAACACCGCCACCGCGATGGCCAGGATCAGGGAAAGGATCAGCGCCGCCTGTCCCATGAACGACCCCCCGAAAATGCCGCTTCCTCGGATACGCTAACACAGGCGGGAGAACCAGGCAAGCAAAGCCGGGATTTCTTTTGCGATTCAGACAGTACCGCGGCCAAGTGCTGGCTGGGAAGCATGGATCGCAGGTACGGGGCCGTCGACGGCAGCTCTCGCCTTGGACGAGTTGGGAGC
>JACQXP010000079.1 GCA_016208645.1 Candidatus Methylomirabilota bacterium
GGGCGGCCTCGACCTCGATGCCAGGGAATTTCTTGAAGAAGGCGGCACCCTTTACGCCCTCCCCCCCCCCGGTGTTGAGCAGGCCCCGCCGCGCGGTGCTGCCGGCCGGCCAGGCCGCCTCCAGGTCCCGGCGCATCACCGGCGCCCGATCGGGTCGCCTGCGCACGACCAGGACCACCGCCGGGCCGACATAGTGCGCCGGCGGGATCCGGTCAATCGGCGCGCCCCCGGGAAGGAAGTGGCTGTAGGCGTCGGTGTGCGTCGCGAAGTGAGTCGGCATCAGGATCGGCTTGCACCGGAAGCCGATATCGGCGAGGTCCGCGAAGTGAATGAATCCCGGCCGCGGCTCGCCGGGGAAATTCCGCATCTCGTGCGTGATCTTCCGCGTCAGGTCAATCACCCGCACCCGCTGTCCTCTCGCCATTCGTCCTCCCTCGAAAACCGGGGTCGGAGATCAGGTCCAGGGCTCGGACTCCGACCCCTGACCCCCAGCCCCTGACCCCCGTCCCCCGTCTTTAGATCTCCAGCATGACCTTGATGGCGCCGCCCGTCCCGTGGCGGGCGACCTCGTACGCCTCGGCGAAGCGCTCCAACGGGAAGGTGCGGGTGATCACCGCCTCGGTGTTCACGCGGCCGTCGGCGATCAAGGCGAGCGCCGCGTCCCACGTTCCCGTCGGGCACACCGCGCCCAGCACCTCCAGGTCCCGCATCATGATGTCGCTGGGCCGGATCTCGGCCAGCTCGTCGCCATAGTAGCCCAGGACGCCCACCCGGCCACCGGGTCGCACGGCCTTGATAGCCTGCGCCAGCGCCTTGGGATTGCCAGAGCACTCCATGACGACGTCCGGCTCGACCTTCGCGCTCGCCAGGGCCTCCGCCAGCGGCGTCCTGGACAGGTCCAGAATGCCCGTGGCCCCGAGGCGCCGCGCCAGATCCAGCCGCTCCGCCCGGAGATCCGCTTGCCAGACCTCGGCCGCTCCCGCCGCGCGGCAGACCTGCATGGTGAAGAGGCCGATGGGCCCCGCCCCCAGGACCACGACGCGATCCCCCAGGCCGATGCGGGCGCGCCTCGCCCCGTAGAGGGCGACGCCCACCGGCTCCGCCAGGGCCGCCGCCTTCAGCGAGAGGCCGGGAGGCAGCACCCGCACGCTCCGCGCGAGAGTCACCAGATACTCGGCGTGGGCCCCGTTCAGGCTGAAGCCCAGCTCGTCCATCCTGCGGCACAGATTCGGTCGCCCGCCGACGCACGCCGGACACGTCCCGCAGGTGACCAGGTTGTCGGCCACCACCGCTTTCCCCGCAAGGTGGGCATATTCCGATGGCGCCTCGACCACCTCGCCGCTCCACTCGTGGCCGAGGATGATGGGGTATTTCGCCTGGTCCGGCATGGTCCCGTCAATCAGATCGAAGTCCGTGGCGCAGCAGGCGCTGTACCGTACGCGGACCAGGACCTGGTCGGCCCGGGGGACCGGCCGCGGTAATTCCTCCAGCCGCATCTGGTGCGGTCCGCGCAACAGGACGCCGCGCATCGTGCTGCTCATCTCTAGTTTCTCCGTTTGTTGCCCACATGAGGCTCTGAGATGCCCAAGGGTTATGTCACTCAGCTTCTGGCCATGAACCCGGTTTGATGACGGGAAACACGTATAAAGCAGACGCCACTTGATGGGATAGCTGCCCGGCTCAAAGCATCGACCCTGCGTCGGACTGGCGTCCTCATCCAAACACGGATAAAGATGGCGAAGCCCTACGTAGGGGAGCTCCCCGAGCGCACAGACCTTCTCTGGGCTGAGTTGTTCCAATTCGTTTCGCAGGTGGGTTTCTACACAACCGCGAAGGAGCGGCTCCCCGATCAAGCGACGATCCGACCTCTTTGCCCCGCGACCGAATCCTGGGTACACAGTTTTCGTCCAACATTTGA
>JACQXP010000572.1 GCA_016208645.1 Candidatus Methylomirabilota bacterium
CCGGACCACCTCAGCACTCTACTGAGTCCGGGCGCATGGCACATCCTTCATGCCAGCATCATCCTCGTGGGCACCGCCATGACCCTATGGCTCATTGCCCGCATCTGCCGGGTCAAGCGGGAAGGCGGCTGCCCGCGGTATGCAAGCCTGCCGTACATGGGCCTTGCGCTGGCATACACCGTCGCCTTCTTCTTGATCCTCCACCCTGACATGCTGCTGCGGGTGTGAGGAGCTTGCCATCCCGCGGATGGGTCAAAAGAGTGGCCAGTCTTGGAGGCATTGCACGATGCAGAGGTTGCCTTCTGCACCCCGGGGGACAAGACGGGGTTCGAGTCGCCCAGGGGAAATATCCCTGCGAGGGGTAAAGGATGGAGGGGTTCCTCGCTCATGAGCTGTCGCGTGTGGGTACGAAGGTGGGGTCTGGTTGTCGGCGGGTTGCTGGTTTCGGTCTTGGGGATCGCGTCCTGGGCGCAGCAGGCGCCAGAGCATGGTGGCCACGGCACGCCGGAGGCCTGGAAGTTCTCGTGGCCGGCGGGCAATCCCGTCTCGGGCCGGGAGGTCTTCGTCAAGCTGGAGTGCTACACCTGCCACGAGGTGAAGGGAGAGCAGTTCCCGAAACCCGATCCGGGGGACGATCCCGGGAAGGTGGGGCCGGAGCTTTCCGGCATGGCGCCGCTTCATGCTGCGGAGTACTTTGCCGAGGCGATCATCAACCCAAATGCCGTCGTGGAGGAAGGCAAGGGATACCGCGCGCCCGACGGGAAGTCCAAGATGCCCAGCCATAACGACCTGGTGACGGCGCAAGAGGTGATTGACCTGGTCGCCTACCTTAGGGGCCTGAAGGCAGATGCCGGTCCCCCCACCCATGGCGGTGCCTCTCCGCCGTCCGGAGAGCACGGGGCTCCGGCGGCCAAGTGATGCCCGGTGGGCAGATGCCCAGGCACTGATTTCTGGAAGCCTTCAGCGATCAGCGATCAGCCCTCGGCTGAACGCTGATGACAAGAGCAAAACGGC
>JACQXP010000573.1 GCA_016208645.1 Candidatus Methylomirabilota bacterium
CCCACCAGGAGCAGCAGGACCACCCCGACCAGCGGCAGGAAGGTGATGAGCGACAGGATCGGAAATCCGAGGACGTTGCCCTGCTCGGTCATACGCCCGCTCCTTGCATGCTCACACGAGGTCGGCTAGAAGAAGAAATAGAGGGATACGATGACGAAGATCCCCATGGCCATGGCCAGGAGGTAGTTCTGGATCACCCCCGTCTGGAGGCGCTTGAAGGCCTGGCTGCCTCCCTGGATCACGTCGGCGATGGCATTCACCAGGCCGTCCACCCCGCGGAAGTCGAATCGCGCCGAGAGATGGCTCGCGAAAACCGTGAGCCAGCTCGTCCCGTTCACGGCACCGTCCACCCCCTTGGCGTCCACGAACCACAGGCGGTGGCACAGCCACTTCCCGAAGTCCACGAAGACGGCGTTGTAGATCTCGTCCACCCAGTACTTGTTGAGGAGGAGCGTGTACGCCCCCCGGAACCGCTCCGCCATCCGGTCCGCCAGCTCCCGCCGGCGCAGGTACATCTGGTAGGCCAGCGCGATCCCGGCGGCCGCGATGGCGACCGAGACCAGCGCCATGGTGAATTCGGACGGCCCCTGGTGTCCCGCCCCCTCTCCCCCGGCGTGGGCCGCTCCCTCGCCGGCGGCCCGGAACACCGGGTTCACGAACGTGTAGTACGGGCTGTGCTCCGGCGAGGTCCCGAAGAGGCCCGCCCCGAAGGCGAAGACGGCGAGGATGATCAGCGGGACCGCCATCACGCGGGGCGACTCGTGGACGTGGTGCGCCACGTGGGGATCCACGCGGGATTCCCCCTCGAAGGTGACGAAGTAGAGGCGGAGCATGTAGAACGCCGTGCCGAACGCCCCCGCCGCCCCCAGGGCCCACAGCCAGACGTGGCCCGAGGCGATGGCGGCATGCAGGATCTGGTCCTTGGACCAGAACCCCGCCAGGGGGAAGATGCCCGCGTTGGCCAGCGCCGCAATCAGGAAGGTCCAGGCGGTGATGGGCATGTGCTTCCGCAGGCCGCCCATCCTCCGGATGTCCTGCTCCCCGCCAAGGCCGTGGATCACCGAGCCGGAGCCCAGGAACAGGAGCGCCTTGAAGAAGGCGTGGGTCGCCAGGTGGAAGATGGCGCTGGCGTACGCCCCGACCCCGGCGCCCAGGAACATGTACCCGAGCTGCGAGATGGTCGAGTAGGCCACCACTCGCTTGATGTCGTTCTGGACCAGCGCGATGGTGGCGGCGAAGACCGCCGTCAGCGCCCCCACGGTGGCCACCACGGTCATGCTGACCGGCGCCGCGTCGAACAGGGCGCTGGATCGGGCGACCATGTACACACCCGCGGTCACCATGGTGGCGGCGTGAATCAGCGCCGAGACGGGCGTCGGCCCCTCCATGGCATCGGGCAGCCAGACGTACAGCGGGAGCTGGGCCGACTTGCCCACGGCGCCGGTGAAGAGCAGGAGGGTCATCCAGGTGACCAGGCTCAGTCCGAAGATGGAGGGCTGCGCCAGGATCTCGTGCAGCTCCGCCACCTGGGGGAAGATCTCGGCGTAGTGCAGCGACCCGAAGGTCCGCCAGATCAGGAACAGGCCCAGCAGGAACCCGGCGTCGCCGATCCGGTTGACCACGAAGGCCTTCTTTCCGGCATCCGACGCCGACTGCTTCTGGTACCAGAACCCGATGAGCAGGTACGAGCAGAGGCCGACCCCCTCCCACCCCAGGAACATGAACAGGTAGTTGTTGGCCAGGACCAGGATCAGCATGGAGCTCATGAACAGGTTCATGTAGGTGAAGAACCGGGCGTACCCCGGGTCACCATGCATGTAGCCGACGGAGTAGACGTGGATGAGGAACCCCACGAAGGTGACCACCAGCATCATCACGGCCGAGAGGGGATCCGCCTGGAACCCCACGGTGGCATGGAAGTCCCCCACCGGGATCCACGAGTAGACATCCCAGTTGAGCGTGCGCCCGGTCAGGACCTGGAGGAAGATCCCCAGGGCAATCAGGAAGGAGAGCCCGGTCGTCCCCACCGCCAGCAGGTGGGCACGCTCCCGGACCCACCGGCCGAAGATCCCGTTGATCACCACCCCCGCCAAGGGGAGGATCGGCACCAACCAGACCAGCTTCAGCATGGGCTATCCTTGGTCATCAGCTATGAATTCCCATTTTCTCGGCCGTCGATTCTGTTCGACCGAGCCAATGAAAAACGGACAACTGACAACCGACAACTGGCCATTTCCGTTCACACTCGGTCTTGACCGGTTGTCCGTTGTCGGTTTTCCATTTGAAATTCCCCCGCCTCTGGCGGGCTACCACTTCATCAAGTTTATTTCGTCCACGTTCACGGTCTTGAAGTTGCGGTACAGGCCCAGGACGATGGCCAGGCCCACGGCCGCCTCGGCCGCTGCCACCGCGATGACGAAGATGGCAAAGACCTGCCCCTGGAGCATCGTCTGGGGCAGGTACCGGGCGAAGGCGATGAAGTTGAGGTTCACGGCGTTCAACATGAGCTCGATGGACATGAGGATGGCGATGGCGTTCCGCCGGGTCAGCGCCCCGAACACCCCCAGGCTGAAGATGATCCCCCCCAGGATCAGATAATGGCTCAGTGGAATCATCGCTCTCGGCTCTCGCCTCTCCGGTCTCGGCTCATGGCTCTCGGCTCTATTCCTTGCGGGCCAGGACGATCGCCCCCACCATCGCCGCCAGCAGCAGGACGGACACCGCCTCGAAGGGCAGCGCGTACGTGGTCAAGAGGGCCCGCCCGAGAAACGGCGCGGTTTCCGGCAGGCGCGGCGGCCCTGACATGGCGGGAATCCCGGACGTGGAGGCGTAGATCAGGCCCACCAGCAGGCCGATCGCCGCGATGGCGCTCAGGATGACCTGGTCGTTCACCACCCGTGCTGTCGTGACACCGATCCGGCTGGTCAGCATGATGGCGAAGAGCAGCAGGATCGTGATCCCGCCGACGTAGATGAGGACCTGGACCGCCGCCAGGAATTCCGCATCCAGCAGGACGTACAGGGCGGCCATCCCGCAGAAGCCGAAGATCAGCGCCACGGCCGACCGGACGATGTTCTTCCCCAGGACCACCACGGCCGCCGCCCATAGCGTGAAGGCGGCCAGGAAATAGAAGATGCCGAGCTTGAGCGTCATCGCCGCCTCATCCACCCCGCCTGCGGCTGCCTACGTTCTCTCCCCGACCCGCACCGTCCTGGCCGCGGGCCGAGCCGCCAGCAGGATGGCGACGAGGAGCAGGATCGCGATCCCGCCCACGTAGAGGAGGGCGTGTTTCCCCAGGATCAGAACCAGTCCCGTGACGATCAGGTTGGCAAAGGCGATGGGCAGGAGCACCTTCCAGGCAAACCCCATGAGCTGGTCCACGCGCAGCCGGGCCAGGGTCCACCGCAGCCACATCATGACGAAGATCAGGAAGTAGCACTTCACCTGGAACCACACCAGGCCGAAGAGGCCGTGGGCCACATCCCGGGGGAGGCCCGGCAGCGGGATCCAGGGGCCGTGCCAGCCGCCCAGGAACAGGGTGGTGGCGATCGCCGACACCACGAACATGTTGGCGTACTCGGCCAGGAAGAACATGGCAAAGCGCATCCCGCTGTACTCGACGTGGAACCCGGCGACCAGTTCCGACTCCGCCTCCGGGATGTCGAAGGGCAGGCGGTTGCACTCCGCCAGGGCGCAGGTGAAGTACGTGAGGAAGGCGACGATCTGGGGGAAGACGAACCACCCCGGCAGGACGCCGAACCAGCGGCCGGACTGCGCCTCCACCAGCTTCCCCATGCTCATGGTCCCGGCGATCATCACCGGGCCCAGCAGGGAGAGGACCAGGGGCACCTCGTAGCTCACCGCCTGGGCCGCAGACCGCAAGGCGCCCAGGGTCGCGTACTTGTTGTTGGAGGACCAGCCCGCCATGATGATCCCCACCACCACCAGCGACGAGATGGAGACCATGTACAGGATGCCGATGTTGAGGTCCCGGACGATGAGGCCCGGCGCCCAGGGGATGGTGACGTAGGCGGCCACGGTGGCTCCGAACACGACCATGGGGGCCAGGACGAAGACCACCTTGTCGGCGCCCGTGGGGATGAGATCCTCCTTGAGGAGCAGCTTGATGCCGTCCGCGATGCTCTGGGCCCAGCCGTGCCAGCCGCCCACCCGCATGGGGCCGTACCGCACCTGGATGTGGGCGCTGATCTTGCGCTCCCACCAGATCATGAACATGGCGGCCACGGAGATGTAGGCCAGCACGACGCTGACCACGATGACCATCACGATCAGCGTGGGGACGATCCAGGGAATGCCCCAGGCCGCCAGCGCCGCGTAGAAGCGCTCGACCAGACTGGCAAAGGTCATCATCGCTCGTTACACCGCTCCAGGATCGTCGGAGAAACTATGAGCTTTAGTAACCAGAGGTGGTCGGCACAGGCACGAAGCCCCCAGGGGGCGCCCCGAAGGCAGCCGGCCGTGCGGTGGGCGGCGGGTCCGGTCGCCGTGGTTCGCGCGAGCGAACTCGCGGCGCGGAGGAGGCCAAAGGCCGACGACCCGGAGCAAGACCGCCCCACCCCGCGTCCAACGCGGGGTGCCGTCGCGGCCCGGCGTCCCGAGGGGTGGTCCTGGGGGCTCCCCTGTGCGCCACGAACTCCCAATTCAAGACCACACGCTCCGGCCTCACCGATCCACCTCGCCCAGGACGATATCCACGCTCCCCAGCACCGCCACGCAATCCGCCACCAGGCACCCCTTGAGCATCTCCGGCAGCGCGCTCAGGTTGACGTAGGCCGGGGACCGCACCTTGTACCGGTACGGCTTGGGCGAACCGTCGCTCACGATGTAGAAGCCGATCTCCCCCCGGGGGCTCTCCGCCCGGGAGTAGATCTGGCCCGCGGGCGGCTTGATGGTCTTGGGCATCTTGGCCATGACCTCGCCCGGCGGGAGTTGGGCCAGCGCCTGCTCCACGATCTTGACGCTCTCCTCCATCTCCTTGCGCCGGACCAGGTAGCGGGCCCAGACGTCGCAGGTGTCGAAGACCGGGATGTCGAACTCGAAGCGGTCGTAAATCGAATAGGGGTCGTTCCGGCGCAGGTCCCACTTGATGCCGCAAGCCCGGAGCATCGGCCCGCTGAGCCCGTACTCCACCGCCACCTGCGGGGGGCTGATCCCGACGCCCTGCACCCGCTTCTGGAAGAGGATGTTGTCGGTCATGATGGCGTCGTACTCGGGCAGGCGCGGCTTGAACCACGCGAGGAAGGTCTGGCAGTCGGTCAGGAACGTGTCCGGGAAGTCCATGGGCATCCCGCCGATGCGGTAGAAGGCGTAGTTCAGCCGCTGCCCCGTCACCGACTCGAACAGGTCCAGGATCATCTCCCGCTCGCGGAAGCAGTACATGAAGATGGTGAAGTTCCCCAGGTCCAGGCCGAAAGTCCCCAGCCAGATCAGGTGGCTGGCGATGCGCTGGAGTTCCGCCAGGATGACCCGCATGTACTCCGCCCGCTCCGGGATCTTCTGGCCCATGAGCCGCTCGACCGCCAGCACGTAGCCGAAATTCATGCTCATGGAGGCCAGATAGTCCAGGCGATCGGTGTAGGGGATGATCTGGATGTAGTTCCGGTTCTCGCCGATCTTCTCGTGGCACCGGTGGAGGTACCCGACGTACGGGATGCAGTCCATGATATACTCGCCGTCCAGCTTCAGCATGAGGCGGAGCACCCCGTGAGTGGATGGGTGCTGCGGCCCCATGTTGACGTACATCTCCTCCATGGTCTCGCCGGTCCGCTCCATCACGACCGTCGTGCCGATGGGTATGGGCCTTTCCATCTTACGCAACCTAGCCCGGCAGAGCCGGAACCAAACGGGACAAACCCTCAAGCAATATCGAATGTCGAATAGCGAATGATGAACTTCGAACGGTTACTGTTCCCAGGGGCGCGTCTGCTCGACGTTCGTCATTCGATATTCCTTGTTCGATATTCGACATTCCGCACTGCGCGTCGAGCGTTGGACGGATCCAAGAAGGCCCGCAAACGCTCATCTCTCTGCTACGCCGCCGCCGGCTTTGCCGGCGTCGGGGGCTGGAGGGACTTGGCCTCCTTCGGCGTGGCCTTCTCCCCCTCGGCCTTGGCGACCTTTTCCTCCATGCCGTAGTCCGTATAGGGCACCAGGCGCTCGTCGGTGTAATCCTTGCGCAGGGGGTAGCCCACCCAGTCCTCCGGCAGCAGGATGCGCCGCAGATCCGGGTGCCCGTCGAAGCGGACCCCGAACAGATCGTAGCACTCGCGCTCGTGCCAGTTGGCCCCGCGCCAGATGTCGGTCACGGTCCGGACCACGGGATTGTCGCGGTCCACCGGCACGCGGAGGTGCGCCTTGTTGGGATGCTGGAGCGAGGACAGGTCATAGACCACCTCGAGGTGGGTCATCCAATCGGCCCCGCTGATGCAGTTCAGGTACTCGAAGCCGATGTTTCGCAGGAGGCGGCAGACGTCCCAGCTCTGCTCCGGCGCGACCGTGAGCCGGACCTCGACGCCCTTCACCTCGCTCTGGGTGATGGCGTCGCCGAACTTCTGTCTGAGTTGGTCCAGGATCTCTTCGGG
>JACQXP010000574.1 GCA_016208645.1 Candidatus Methylomirabilota bacterium
AGATCTTCAGGAAGACGGACGTTCAATTGAGCCATCGTTACTCCTCCTTGTGGCCTGCCGCGGCGCGGATGGCGCGTTCTACCCGCTCAACGAAGATGCGCGGTTCGAGGACCGGAATGCCAAACCGCTGTTCGATCATGCGAAGGTGGCGAAGGTTGTTGGTGACCACGCAATCTGCCATGCCATTGACCGCGCAATTTATTATCATATCGTCCCCAGGGTCGGGCAGCAAAGGTTGCCAGTTGAAATCTACAAGGACGGGTTCAATGAACGCCGCCAACCCCGTAAGGAAGGCGGCGATGTCTGCCTGCGTCAATCCCGTCGCTTCCAAGGTTTCCGGGCGGCTCAGCACTTCCTCATATTCCAGAAAGAGGGCGGGCACCACCAGGGGTACAACCCAGCCCTGTCCCAACAGTTTTAGACAACGATACTCAGGACGGCGTCGGCTGCGAATCCCCGCCCGCATCACGTCCGTGTCTATGACCGCCCGGACTGGAAGAAGCAGCGTGGGTCTCACGCGCCTCTGATAGCATATATGCTACCATTCGTCAAGTGTCCGGTCCTCTTTCCCATAGGCAGCGGCCGCCTCTGTGGTTTTTCCCCATTGGCTTCGGGGACTTTTCGCTTGACAGCGCCCCGGGAAAAAGGTGATTTTTGGCGACGTCGGGAGGACGTAGCCCCCGGAACCGAGGGCCGTGCGACCACCCGAGCGTCGGGGTCAGCCCCTGCGTAGTCCCCAGGAGCAGGGCGTGACAATTCGGCGGCGCCGGGCGCGAACGTGACCGTTTCGGTTTCCCTCCATTGGGTTGCGAGGAAGACATGTTTGGTTATGGCGGCAGGATTCTGACGGTAGACGTGACCAACGGGGAGCAGCGCATCGAGGAATTCGATGCCGCCTTCGCGCGGGCGTATCTGGGGGGCAACGGCTTCGCGGCCAAGCTCTGCCACGACCGCATCCCGCCGGGGATTGACCCCTTCGACCCCCGCAACCTGGTCGTCTTCGCCACCGGCCCCATCACCGACAGCGTCATCCCGGGAAACAACCGGAACTGCGTGGCGGGCAAGTCGCCCCTGAACGGCCTGTTCTTCGACTCCACGTTCGGCGGCCGCTTCGCCGGGACCCAGCGGCACACCGGCTTCGACGCCATCGCCATCACGGGTACCTCGCTCGAGCCCGTGTACCTCGTGGTGGACGAGGGGGGCGTCCGGCTCACGCCCGCGAAAGATCTCTGGGGCCAGCCGACGCTCCAGACCGCCCAGACCATCCTGGACCGCGAGGGCTGGGACAGCGACGTGGTCAGCATCGGTCCCGCCGGGGAGCGGCGCGTCCGCATCGCGGCCCTGGCCCACTACTGGAAGAACCGCGAGTCCTTCGGCGCCCGGGGGGGACTGGCGGCCGTTCTGGGGTCCAAGCAGGTCAAGGCGGTGGTCGTCCGCGGCAGCCGGAAGGCCCAGTTCGCCGACCCCGACCTTCTGAAGGCGATGGTGAACGAGACCCGGGAGGCGCTGAAGAAGGGGACCTCCAACCTCCACGTCTTCGGCACGCCCAACCTGGTGAAGGGGATCAACGCCATCGGGGGCCTCGGCTTCTTCAACAACCGCTTCGAATATTCCCCCGACGCGGAACAGGTGGGGGGCGAGCGCTACAAGGCGGAGTTCCACAAGAAGGACACCACCTGCAACAAGTGCCCCGTGGCCTGCGGCAAGACCTTCGAGGTGAAGGAGGGCGAGTACGCCGGGACCGTCTGGAAGATGCCGGAGTACGAGAGCATCTACGCCTTCGGCCCCATGCTGGGCAACCTGGATCCCGCCTCGCTGATCAAGGCCGAGGAGCTGTGCGACCAGCTCGGCCTGGACACCATCAGCATGGGGGTCACGATCGCCTTCGTGCTGGAATGCCTGGAGCGGGGCTTCCTGACCGAGCGGGAGGTGGGCGTGCCCGTGGGCTGGGGGAACCACCAGGCGGTGCACCGGCTGGTCGAGATGACCGCCCGGCGCGAGGGCTTCGGCGACGTCCTGGCCGAGGGGTCGGCGCGGCTGGCGGAGCGCCTCGGCCCCGAGGCACGGAAGTTCCTCCACGCGGTCAAGGGCCTGGAGATGCCGGCCCACTCCGCCCGGGCCCTGAAGGGGATGAGCATCGGGTACGCCACCGGGACGCGGGGCGGCAGCCACCACGACGCCCGGCCCACGGCCCAGTACGCCCCCGACTTCGACCGCCGGAACCCCGAGGGCAAGGCCGCCTGGGCCATCCGCAGCCAGAACTTCACCGCCGTGGATGATTCCCTGGTCCTCTGCCGCTTCACGTCGGAGCGGGGCGGGTACGGGATGTACCTCAACGAGAGCTACGTCCGGATGATCAACGCCGCCACGGGGTGGGACCTCGACCTCGCCGAGCTGGAGCGGATCGGCGAGCGGATCTGTACCCTGGAGCGCGCCTTCAACGTCCGCGAGGGCGTCTCCCGGAAGGACGACACGCTGCCCTGGCGGGTCCAGCACGAGCCCATCCCGGACGGTCCCTCCAAGGGCACCTTCTGCCCGCCCGAGGAGCTGGACCGGATGCTTGAGGAGTACTACGAGTTGCGGGGCTGGACCAAGGAGGGCATCCCGACACCGGAGAAGCTCCGCGCCCTCGGCCTCGAATTCGCCGTCCAGCGCTGATCTCTCCAAACTCCCCTGGGGCAGGAGGCTTCTCCGCCTCCCGATCCCCGCGGCCCGCCATACACCCGGGCTGCCGCCCAGGAATCGTGGTGGTCCGGGCGACGGAAACGCCGTTCGGAAGGCTGTTGCCCGACGGCGTCAAGATCGCCACTCGGACCACCCATCTCGCCTGTATCGTGCTGCCCCGACAGACGGTTTTGTCGGGAAAAAGCCCTTGACAACGCCGTTTGGGCCCACATATAGTCCGCCTACTTCTAACGAAAATCGCACGATATCACTCCTTTTTGTTAGCCAATGCGCCCCCGAGCCGCATTATTCGATATCCACGGCTTGTTCCTGCGGGATTACCGGGGCGAGGTCTGGGTCGGCACGCTCCTTCGCCTGATGGGGGGACTGGGCTTCACCCCGGAGGCAGTGCGCGTGGCCCTCTCGCGGATGGTGTCCCACGGCTGGCTCGCCAACCGGCGGATCGGGCGCAAGAGCTACTATGCCCTGACCGAGCGCAGCCGGCGCCGCCTGGACGAGGCGGCGGCGCGCATCTTCACCCCGGATGACCCAACGTGGGACGGCCGCTGGCGGATGCTGACCTATTCGGTGCCCGAAGGCCGGCGTGCGGACCGGGACCGGCTCCGGCGGGAACTCACCTGGCTGGGCTTCGGCCCGCTCTCCAGCAGTACCTGGATCACGCCCGCTCCGCTGTTCGAGCGGGCCCGGGAGGTGCTGGAGGCGCAGGGGCTGAAGGAATACGTGGCCCTCTTCACGGCCGAGCACCACGGGCCCGGCGCCGACCGCCGGCTGGCCGAGAAGTGCTGGGACCTGGACGCGATCAACGGGCGCTATGGCCAGTTCAACGCCGGCGTGCAGCCGCGCCTCGTGGCGGCGCGCCAGCGCCGGCCCCCCCTGCCCGACAACGCCTGCTTCGCCGCCCAGGTCCGCCTGGTCCACGAGTTCCGGAAGTTCCTGTTCATTGACCCCGGCCTGCCCGCACCGTTGCTTCCCCGGGACTGGCGCGGCCACGAGGCCCGGCGTCTCTTCCGCGAGTATTTCGAGTTGTTGGCCCCAGGCTCCACCCGGTTCTTCCTCGCGGCTTTCGCCGCCGCCCCCGACCGCCCCCGGAATCAGGCCGCCCTGGTGGCCAGCCTGCGCGGGCGTCTCGGGAGAGCCGCCCGGCCGCTTGCGCTCCGCACATCGCTCCAGGGGGTCGCACGATGATCTGGAATCCCGAGATGGAAAGCATGCCGCGGGAGCGGCTCGGCGCGCTGCAACTGAAGCGCCTCCAGCAGACTGCGCGGCGCGTGTACGAGCGCGTGCCCTTCTACCGGCAGGCCTTCGACAAGCACGGGGTGAAGCCGGCCGACATCCGGACCCTGGAGGATCTCCGGAGGCTGCCCTTCACCCGGAAGGCGGACTTCCGGGAGACCTACCCGACCGGGCTCTTCGCGGTGCCCATGAACCAGGTCCTCCGCATCCACGCCTCGTCGGGCACGACAGGCAAGCCGATCATCGCCGGCTACACCCGGGCGGACCTCAGCATGTGGGCGGAGACCTGCGCCCGCTGCCTGGCCTCGGCCGGCGCCCAACCGGGGGACACGTTTCAGAACGCCTACGGCTACGGCCTGTTCACGGGGGGCCTGGGCTTCCACTCCGGGGGGGAACTCCTGGGCCTCACGGTCATCCCGGTCTCCGGGGGCAACACCGAACGCCAGATCCTCCTGATCCAGGATCTGAAGCCCAAGATCCTGACCTGCACCCCCTCCTACGCCCTGACCATCGCCGAGACGATCCGGACCATGGCCATCGAGGCGGCCAGCCTCGGCCTCAAGGCCGCGGTCCTGGGCGCGGAGCCGTGGACGGAGGAGATGCGGAAAGAGATCGAGGCCAAGCTCTGCCTGAAGGCGGTCAACATCTACGGCCTCACCGAGGTCATCGGGCCGGGGGTCTCCTGCGAGTGCGTGGAGGTCCAGAACGGGGCGCACGTCTACGAGGACCACTTCTACCCGGAGGTGATCGACCCGAACACGGGAGAGGTCCTGCCCCCCGGGACCCGGGGCGAGCTGGTCTTCACCAGCCTGACCAAAGAGGCGCTGCCCGTCCTCCGCTACCGGACCGGCGACTTGGCCTCCCTGGACGCGTCCCCCTGCGGTTGCGGGCGGACCAGCCTCCGCATGTCCCGGATCGTGGGCCGGACCGATGACATGCTGATCATCCGGGGGGTGAACGTGTTCCCCTCGCAGATCGAGACGGCCCTCATGCGCATCCCCGAGTTGAGCCCGCACTACCAACTGGTGGTCACCCGCGAGAAGACCCTGGACGAGCTGGAGGTGCGCGTGGAGGTCAGCCCGGAGTTCTTCCGGCAGATCGGCGGCGAGATCCTGGTGGACGAGACCCACCAGGCCGACCACGCGGTCCACGAACTGCGGCGGCGGATCGGCGAGCGACTGCGCGGCGCGCTGAATCTGAACACCACCGTGACGCTGTTGTCGCCCGGCGGCGCCCCCCGGAGCGAGGGGGGGAAGCTGAAGCGGGTGGTGGACAAGCGCAAGCTCTGAACGGCGTGCTGCCGTGCGGATGTGCCGTCCGCCAGAGGCGGACTGCTGTTTCAGGGAGTGAACCGCAGCACTGCAGCACCGCAGCACAGTAGCACTGGGCAGCCATGGAATTCACGTTGATCAAAGCCTGGGCCGAGGATGCCGTTGGGCTGGTGCAGATGCACCGGCCCGAGGTCCTGAACGCGCTGAACCAGGAGATGTTCGAGGAGCTGTTGACGGCGCTGGAGGCCTTCGACGCCGACCCCGCCATCCGCTGCATGATCCTGACGGGGAGCGGACGTGCCTTCTCGGCCGGCGCCGACATCAAGCAGATGGCGAAAATGGGCGCCGTGGACCAGATGCGGAGTCCCGCCCCGGCGCGCTGGGAGAGGATGCGCCGCCTCCGGAAGCCCGTCGTGGCCGCGGTGAACGGCTTCGCCCTGGGCGGCGGCTGCGAGCTGACGATGTGCTGCGACATCGTCGTGGCGGCCGACACGGCGCGGTTCGGGCAGCCGGAGATCAACATCGGCATCATCCCCGGGGCCGGGGGGACCCAGCGCCTGACCCGGGTGGCCGGGAAGTTCAAGGCGATGGAGCTGATCCTGACCGGGCGGCACATGAGTGCGGCCGAGGCCGAGGCGTTGGGGCTGGTGAATCGCGTGGTCGCCCCGGAGCTTGTCCTGGACGAGGCCAGGCGGATCGCGCGGGAGATCGCCGCCAAGTCCCCCATCGCCGTCCGGACCGCCAAGGAATGCATCCTGAAGGCGCTGGATACCCCGCTCAACGTCGGACTGGACTTCGAGCGCAAGGCGTTCGCCTTGCTCTTCGCGACCGAGGACAAGGTCGAGGGGATGCAGGCGTTCCTGGAGAAACGCCCTCCGAAGTTTTCAGGTCTGTAGGGAGGGGGCACCCGTCTGATCAGGAAGGGGGGACTTGCTCATCCGACTGGGAGTGAGGGCAGGAATCGTGAGACAGAAAAACTCCGGCCGGGCCCGACGCGACGTCGAAGGGCCTGGCCGGGGAGCGGGGAGATAGACGATGCAGACCGAGAATAAGAAGCACGAACGCCTGCTGGAGCCGATCCGGGCCGGGGAGATAATCGAGGGACCGGAAGAGATGAGCGAGGAATATCGCACGCACCTCGTGAACCTGATGCAGATGCAGGCCGACTCCGAACTCTCGGGCGGCTTCGGCTACGTCCCCTGGATCGTGAAGGGACCGACCGTGCCCGAGATGCTGGCCGTGGCCACCATCGTCAAGGACGAGGTGCGCCACGCGCGAGTCATGTACCGGCTGCTGGCGGACTTGGGCATCAATCCCGAGGAGAAGATCCGGCAGACGGATCTGACGCTTCGCGTCTCCGGCGACCAGGATCTGGGCACGGCGCGGGCCGCGGGCGACAAACGGGTGAACATCTTCGGCCGGCCGAATTCGCCGAAGAACAAGGTCTACCGGGAGCTGCGCCTGAAGATCCGGGAGAACGACGAGGTCCGCCGCGCCTTCGCCGCGGAAGTGAAGGAAATGCTGGCCGGCGATCCGGCCACCCACGAGGATTGCCAGCAGGCGCTCAACCGATGGTACATCCGGACCATGAACATCTTCGGCCGGCCGAATTCGCCGAAGAACAAGGTCTACCGGGAGCTGCGCCTGAAGATCCGGGAGAACGACGAGGTCCGCCGCGCCTTCGCCGCGGAAGTGAAGGAAATCGCCGAGCCCCTGGGGTTGAGCCTGCCAGCCTGGAGGCCCAAGTGGGAGGAACTGCCGCAGGAGGCGGTCATTCCGGGCTGACCGGCTAAGAGCGTTCGCCAGTTCGGGTGTTCGGGGCACCCACGCCACGGCGGTGGGCATCCGCCGCTGTGCCGTGGGTCCCGGTGGTTCCAGGACGACCGAACCACCGAACGCACGAACTACCGAACGCATGAACGTCACGGGGAAAGAGACGAGTTCTACCGAAGTTGTGACTGGTTAGACACGGCGAAGGGAATGAACGAGGGAGTGATGACGATCGGCGTGGTCGGTGCCGGCACCATGGGCGCCGGGATCGCCCAGGTGGCCATCCTGGGGGGATGCCGTGTCCTCCTCCACGATGCCCTCGAGGCGGCCCTGGCCAAAGGGCGATCCCGCATCGCCCAGAGCGTGAGCCGTGCCGTGGAGCGGGGCCACGTCCAGGCGGATGCGGCCGAAGAGGCCCTGAGCCGGCTGGAGGCGATCACCCATCTCACGGAGATGCGTGACGCCGAGTGCATCATCGAGGCGGCGCCCGAGGATCTGTCCCTCAAGCAGCGGCTGTTCGCGGAGCTGGACGGGTTCGCCGATCCCGGCGCGATCCTGGCGACGAACACCTCGTCCCTCTCCATCACGGCCATCGCCGGCGCGACGACGCGTCCGGACCGCGTGGTCGGCATGCATTTCTTCAACCCGGTTCCGGCCATGGCCCTGGTGGAGGTGGTGGCCGGGCAGCGGACGGATGCTGGTGTGGTCGAAAAGACGATGGCCCTGGCACGCCGCCTCAGCAAGACCCCGGTTCGGGCCAAGGACACCCCCGGCTTCATCGTCAACCGGATCGCGCGCCACTTTTCGCTGGAGGCCCTGCGCATCCTGGGGGAGGGCAGGGTCACTCATGATCAGATTGACCGCGTGATGAAGGGGGCCGGCCGGTTTCGCATGGGGCCCTTCGAGCTGATGGACCTCATCGGGATTGACGTCAACTTTGCCGTGAGCCGGTCGGTGTACGAGGCGTTCTTCCACGACCCGCGCTTCCGCCCGCACCCCATCCAGCAGCGCATGGTGGAGTCCGGCCTCCTGGGGCGGAAGACCGGTCGCGGCTTCTACGAGTATCCGGAGAACCCGAGGGCTTAGGGGTTTGGCTCACAATTCCGGCGAGGGATTTCCCAGAAGATCTCCTGGTCCCCTCATCCCTTCCTTCTCCCCCCGGGGGGAGAAGGTGAGGTTGAGGGGGACGTGGAAGGGGCTGCATGGATCGCAACGTCCTGATCCTTGGACAGAGTCCGCTGGCTGAGGCGCTGGCAGCGCTCATCGGAACGGCAGGGCTCGTGGTTCATCGGCCGCCGGCGTGGCCGGATACCCGGGAGGACCTGGACGCCATCTTCACCGACCAGGATCGGCGGGAACACTACCTGCGCCACCTGGGCGAGGCCTACCGGGAGGCCGACGTGGTGATCGAGGCGGAAGCCTCCGAATGGATGGACCCCGAACTCCCGGAGCGCACGCTCATCCTCACGGCCGCGCTCGGACACAGCGCGGCCGAGGCTGCGGCCGACATCCACGCCCGCCATCGCGTGGTCGGCTTTGCGGCGCTGCCTCCCATGCAGAAGGGGCAGGTGGTGGAGTTGGCGGCGACTCCCTGGACCGAGGCGCGCGCCCTGGACCAAGCCGGGGAGTTTTTCCGGAGCGTGGGGTTGGAGCCGGCGGTGGTGCCCGATGGACCGGGCCTTGTCTTCCCCCGAATCCTCTGCCTGATCATCAACGAGGCGGCCTTCGCCCTGATGGAAGGAGTGGCCTCGGTCGAGGACATTGACACGGCGATGAAGCTCGGGACGAACTATCCCCTGGGCCCCCTCGAGTGGGCGGATCGCATCGGCCTGGACCAGGTCCTGGGGGTGCTGGAGGGCTTGCAGGCAGAGTACGGGGAGGACCGGTATCGCGCGGCGCCGCTGCTCCGGCAACTTGTCCGCGCGGGGCATCTGGGGCGGGCCACGGGGAGGGGATTCTACACCTACACGCAACAGTAGTTGCGCCCTATTTCGGATTTCGAATTTCGGATTTCGAATTTTTCCGAAGAAACTCGCGGGTTGGGGTGAGATGAGAGGACAAGATGGACCGTGAGGCGCTGAAGCGCCGGACTAAAGCGCTCGCCCTGCAGGTCGTCAGATTCGTTGGCAGTATGCCTGGGAACGCTGTAGCGCGGACCCTTGGGCACCAGCTTCTCCGGTCTGGCACCTCGGTTGGCGCCAATTACCGAGCGGCCTGCAGGGCCCGATCCCGAGCAGACTTCATCTCCAAAATCGGCGTTGTTGAGGAGGAAGCCGATGAGACGTTGTACTGGTTGGAGGTCATCAGTGAGTCGGGCGTTGTCAAGCCCGACGGCACTTCGGCCCTGATTGCGGAGGCGCAGGAGCTGGTCGCCATATTCACCGCTGCCGGCCGGACAACAAAGGCCCGTAGTCAAATCCGAAATTCGAAATTCGAAATCCGAAATTGAAAATGAACCGGGTGATTACAGAGGACATGACCATCAAAGACGTTCTGGATCGATATCCGCACTTGTACGGCGTGTTCGAGGATCACGGCCT
This sequence comes from Candidatus Methylomirabilota bacterium, assembly GCA_016208645.1. Taxonomy (GTDB): domain Bacteria; phylum Methylomirabilota; class Methylomirabilia; order Methylomirabilales; family 2-02-FULL-66-22; genus 2-02-FULL-66-22. Next base: position 9,500 of record JACQXP010000574.1, read on the forward strand.
GCACTTCTGCGCGGGCTGTTATGTCATGCTGGCCAGCACGATAGGGACGGGGGCCAATTACAGCGGACTCAAACCGGCAGACCGCCAGGCGCTGTTGGCGGAGTTGAACCGGCTGGCCTTCAGTGATATGCACGAGGCGGGATCCGCGTCCCCCTCCACGGCCTGAGGGCCGGGGGCGGGGACGAGAAGCGGGAGCGGGCGATGGTCTTAGGAGGGTCTTTCACAAAGGAGGGGGCTATCATGAGGCACGGGTTGTCCAGACACTGGGTGGGGTTGATCGGCCTGGGGCTCCTCCTGGGCCTGCTCCTGGGAGGCGCGCCGGCGCCGGCCGAGGCCCAGGAGTATCGGATCGGTTTCGTCTCGGCCGTGACCGGGCCAGCGTCGTCTCTGGGAGTCCCGGAGCGTGACGTGGCCGTTATGCTCCAGAAGGTGATTGACGCCAGAGGAGGGGTCACCGGGCCCGATGGGGTCAAGCACCCGGTGAAGATCCTCATCAACGACGATCAGTCCAAGGTGGACGAAACGGTCAAGGCAGTCAAGAGGCTCATTGACGATCAGGTGCAGGTCGTGATCGCCTCCAGCCAGAGCCCCACCAGCCTGGCCGTCGTCCCGGTGGCCACCGAGGCGAAGACTCCCTTGGTCTCCATGGCGTCCAGCCACGCCATCGTCACCCCCATCAAGGACCGCTTCTGGGTCTTCAAGACGCCGCAGTCCAACATCCATGTCTCGTTCCACCAGGTGAAATATCTCAAGGCGAAGAAGTACACCAAGATTGCCAGCCTGTACGTGAACGATGCCTTCGGCGAGGACTCGCGCCGGGGCCTGGCGGAGACGATCAAGGGAACCGACATCCAGGTCGTCTACGAGGACAAGTTTGAGCACACCGATAAGGACATGACGCCACAGCTCACGAAGGTCAAGGCGAGCGGCGCCCAGGTCCTGATCGTTCACGCCATCCCCCCGTCTGCCTCCATCATCACCAAGAATTTCCGGGACCTGGGGCTGACCATCCCGCTGATGCACAACCACGGCGTGGGCAACAAGCCGTTCATAGATCTGGCTGGCGGAGCGGCTGAAGGCGTGACCTTCCCCATCGGGAAGATGCTGGTGGCAGAGGGTCTGCCCGACGCCGATCCGCAGAAGAAGGTGCTCCTGGATTTCGTCAAGGCGTACGAGGCTGCCACGGGCAAGCCCCGCAGCACCTTCGCGGGCCACGCCTGGGACGCGTTACAGATGTCGTTCATCGCCCTCTCCAAATTGAAGGCCAATACGCCGCTGGGGGAGGCCCGGGCCCAGGTGCGGAACGAATTGGAAAAGATCAAGAATTTCGCCGGCACCGGTGGGATCTTTAACATGTCGGCCGAGGACCACGTGGGTCTCGACGAGCGATCCATGCTCCTGGTCCGGATCGAGGGTGGGACGTGGAAGTACTTGCCGCCTGAGAAGTGGTGAGCGACCGGCACTGCCGTTCGGCGCGCCGCGGGGAGCCGCGGGACTGACCTCCCCGCGGCGCGCTGTTTCGGAGGACGATCATTCCTGTCAGCCAACTGCTCCAGCTCATCCTGGCCGGCCTGACGACGGGGAGCATCTATGCCCTCATCGCGTTGGGCTTCGTCACCATCTACAATGTGACCGGGATCATCAACTTCGCCCAGGGGGAATTCGCCATGCTGGGGGCCATGCTGATGGTCTCCCTCCAGCCCCTGGGACTCCCGCAGCCCGTGGCCTTCCTTCTAGCCGTCCTGGGCGTCGTGGCCATCGGGGGCGGCCTGGAGCGCATTGCCATCCACCCGGCACGCCGTGCCTCACCCGTCACGCTGATCATCATCACCATCGGCGCGGATATTGTCATGCGGGGGATCGCGCTCCTTATCTGGGGGACCGATCCCTATCCACTGCCGGCGTTCACCTCGGGACCCCCGCTCAGCGTGGCCGGCGCGGTGCTGACGCGCCAGGCCATTTGGATCATGGGGACGACGGCGGTTATCCTGGTCCTGGTCTCGTTCTTCTTTACGCAGACCTACCTCGGCAAGGCGGTGCGAGCCTGCGCCATCAACCGGCTGTCGGCCCGTCTGAGTGGCATTCGTCCGGATCGGATGTCGCTCTTATCCTTTGCGCTGTCGGCGGGGCTGG
>JACQXP010000555.1 GCA_016208645.1 Candidatus Methylomirabilota bacterium
CCCGTTCGAGCTGCAGATCAGCATCGGCCCGGCCATGACCCGGACCCAGCAGTGGGCCCGCGCCGAGGTGCCCTTCGACCTGCGGAAGTATCCCGGCTCCCCCCGGAACCCGCTGACCGATGATCCCCTGCTGGGGTACAAGTTCGACCAGGGGGTGGCCTTCCTGCGCGCGGTCCGCGGGGAGACGCAGGACTACCCGACGTTCCGCGACGGCGCCGAGACGCAGCGGGTCATTGACACCGTCGAGGTGGCCGCCCGGGAGCGGCGCTGGGTAAACTTGCGAACCTGAGAGATCCTCACCCACGGCTCAATCCGCAGATTTCACTCCTTCAACTGCACGATCGTGTTCGCCATGGCCTCCAGCACGGTCAGGACGATGCACGAGTCCTGATCACCCTTTCCCTGGGACCGGGCCGCCCGCAGGATCTCGCGCGAGATGCTGACGGCCGGCAGGGAGACGCCGCATTCCTCGGCCAGCTTCAGGGCCGTCGAGAGATCCTTGTACATGTTGTTGGCGGAGAAATGCGGGGTGAAATCCCGCCGGACCATCCGGGGCCCGCGGGTCTCCATGGCGCCGGTGCGGGCGCCGCCGACGGAGGTGATCTCGATGACGGATTGTGGGTCGAGCCCGGCCTTGGTCGCCAGGACCAGTGCCTCGGCCGCCGCCTCGATGGCGACGCCCAGGATGAGGTTGTTCACCAGCTTCAGCGTGGTCCCCATCCCGTTCCCGCCCGCATAGACGATCTTCACTCCCAATGTCTCGAAGATGGGGACACAGGCCTCAAAGATTTCCCTGGGGCCGCCCACCATGATCCCCAGCTTCCCCTCTGTGGCCAGCCTGGGGGCGCCGGTGACGGGGGCGTCCAGCACGGGGACACCCAGGGCCCCGGCCCGCGCGGCGATGGACCGGGACATCTCGGGCGCGATGCTGGCCATGTCAATCAGGGTGAGGCCCGGGTGCACGCCCTCCAGGACGCCGCCGGGCCCGCAGATCACTTCCTCAGATGCGGCCGAGTCGGTGACCATGGTGACCACCACATCCGAGGCCTGGGCCACGGCTCTGGGCGAGGCACCCCAGGCCGCCCCGACCGCGAGCAGGCCCTTGGCCTTCTCCGCGGTCCGGTTCCACACCGTCAGGGGATGCCCGGCCTCCAGCAGGCGCCGCGACATAGGTTGTCCCATCAGGCCGAGTCCAATGAAGCCGATCCGTTGCATGGGTCCTCCCCGGGTTGGGTTAAGGGTTGGTTGGGTCAGTCATCATTCAGGATACGTCAGGTTCCTGCTGCGTGCCTACCCCCTTCTGACCCCCGCCGGCAAATGTCTGTCCCCTCGACCTTTTGCCCGAGCGTTTCCCGCCGTCAGTTTTCCTGGGTACGAGCATTTGGGTGGGACTCGGCTTGACGGGCGTGACCATTTCCCGATAATGTTCGCGGACGAACGGTTTGCGCGCGAGCCATCGCGAACGGACCTCATCCTCGTTTAGGCATCCGGAGTTGGTGAGTCTCTCGCTACCTGGACGTTAGGAGCTGGCGTGGCCCACATCACGATCCTCGGCGCCGGATTCATGGGGAGCGCCCTCAGCGTTCCGGCGACGGACAATGGGCAGCGGGTGGCGCTGTGGGGCACCTGGCTGGACGACCAGATCGTGGAGACGGTCCGGCGGGGGGACCCCCATCCGAAGCTCCGACTGCGACTCCCGCCGTCCGTCCGGGTGTACCCACACACGGAGCTGGCCCAGGCGCTTCGCGGGGCAGACCTGGTCGTGAACGCCGTGACCTCGGAGGGGACGCTGCCGGTCCTGGCGCGCCTTCTCCCGCATCTTCCACCGGGGGTCCCGCTGATGAGCGTGTCGAAGGGGCTGCTCCGCCGACAGACCGGCCGCGTGGACACGATCTCGGCGAACATCGCGGAGCGCCTGCCCCGGTCCCTGCGCCGAGGCTTCCGGTTGGTCGTGGTGGGCGGTCCGTCCAAGGCGATGGAGCTGGCACGGCGGGTCCCGACCGCGGTCTGTTACGCCTCGGAGGACGCCGCGGCCCGCCGCCTGGCGCGCCGGCTGTTCCGGACGCCGTACTACGCCATCCAGGAGACCGCGGACGTGCGGGGGCTGGAGATCTGCTCCGCCTTCAAGAATGCCTACGCCATCGCCATCGGATTGTGCGATGGGCTGGTGAAAACCGGGCGGTGGGAGGCCACGTACAACACCAAGGCCGCCCTCTTCGTGCAGGCGATCACGGAGATCGGGATCCTGGTGCGGAGGGTACGGGGCGCTGCCGCCACCGTGGCCGGTCTTCCCGCCGTGGGAGCTCTCTTCGTCACCGGCGTGGCCGGGCGCAATCGCACCTTCGGCGAGATGCGGGGATCCGGCAAGGCGACCGACCAGGTGGTGGCCGAGCTCACCGCCCGGGACGAGCTGACCGAGGGCTACGCCGCGATCCGGATGGGCCACGCCTTCGCGCGCCAGCGGCGGATCCGCGGGCTCCCCCTGCTGGAGGCGCTGTACCGGATCGTCTACCGGCAGGCGGACGTGGAGCGGGAGTTGCGCCGGGCAGTCTTCGGCCGTCCCGGGAGGCGGAGGGCATGAATCCCGTTCACGTCCGGGCCATCCTCTTCGACTTCGACG
>JACQXP010000556.1 GCA_016208645.1 Candidatus Methylomirabilota bacterium
AAGGGGGACCCGGCCGTTTTTTCGTTGTCAAGACAAAACCCTCCTGTGAGTGACGCCTGCGCGTCCTGGTCTGGTTGCCTGTCCCCGTCCCGGAGAGCGCCTCTCCCGAACGTGCTTCTCGTCCCATCGTAGTGGCTATTCAGCGGCGTCGCTGCCGGACGCGCTCAACCGGCCTTGTCCGGACTCAAGAAGCGGGAGAGGCGCGCCTGTGTCCCCCTCGAGGTTGCCCTGGGGCACCTCCACGTTGCGTGCTCGCGCTCCCTCTCCCCGGGAAACGGGTGATTGTCACGATCTCCTCACACCGGGCGAATGCGCGTCACGCCCTCCCGCGTGTCCCTTTTTGCCGGGACACGGCCTGCCTGGCCGAAACTCGACCAGCCTGGCTGCCGCGAGAATCGACGATCTCCGCCTGCCCCTGGCCGGAGGGTGGGGCCCCGCGGCGGCCGGCGCGCGCCGCGGGGGAGGCGATCGCCGGCCGCCCGGCGGGCCCCCCCGCGCCCCGCCCCGGGTCGTAGGGTTGCCCACTCCGCCACACCCCCCAGACAATCCGCAGGAGCTTCGCGGCCACCTCGATATTCGCCTTCAAGAAGGCGAAGCGGTCCCCCTGGCGCTTCGCCAGCATCGTCTCCCGCCGCGCGCGCCACGCGGGGGTGCGGGCGGCCCCCAACGCCGCCTGGTAGAGGGCCCACCGGAGGAGCGGGCGGCCGCACTTCGAGATGCGCGCCGTCCCGGTCCACTGCCCCGACGCCACCCCGATGATATCCAGCCCCGCGAGCTTCCGGAGTTGACTGAACTTGGTGTACCAGGCGATGTCCCCGACCTCGGCGAGGAGGATCGCGGCGACGGTGGGGCCGACCCCCGGGATACTGCGGAGCCAGGCGTAGGCTGGGAAGGGCCCTGCGATCCGCACCAGCTCCGTTGCGATCGTGGCGATCCGCGCCTGCACAGCGGTAACGCGCGCCGCGAGATCCGTCAACTCGAACGCCAGGGCGGGCGGGAGGAGGCCGGCCTGCGGGGCGTGCAGAGCCTCGGGGGGCGTGCCCCGGGCGCGGCATCGGCGCGGCGCCCCTGCGGCCGCCGGGATCGGGCAGAGCCGCTGCAGGGGGGCCGGGAGGGCGGCGACCAGGGTCGCGGGGAGCGGCGCACCCGCCGGCCCGAGCGCCGGGAGGAGCGTGTTGCGGAAGCGGGCCTTGCACGCGGCCAGGTCCGTCCGGGCGTGGCGGAGCAGCCGCACGAGGCGGCGGAGGGCCGCGAGGGGTGCGGCCGGGCGCGAGTAGAAGAGCACGTGCCCCCGCTCCAGGAGGTCACAGAGGTTGTGGGCATCCTTGGGATCACTCTTGCCCCAGGTCCCGTCCAACGTCCGGCGATTCAGGGCGGCCACGTGATTGGAGACCAGGACGACATCGACCGCGTGGCCTTCGAGGAACTGGGCCAGGGCCTCGTGGTAGGTCCCCGTGGGTTCCACGGCGCAGACGAGCTCGGTGATCCCCGTCTCCCGCTGGCGTGCCTCGAGGTGCGCCCAGAAGGCGGCGAAGCCGTCCCAGGTGTTGGGGATGCCGAGCTGCTTGTCCAGGATCCGGGTGTGCGCGAGGCGAACCTGGGCCACGTGCTGGGCCTTGGCGATGTCGATCCCGACGAGGAGGCGGTCCCGCGAGGTGCGGAGGGTCTCCTTCAGTTCGCGAAAGCGCTTGATTCGGATTGCGTTTGACCGGATGATAGGCATGGGGCTTCTCCTTCGGCTAGGGTTTGGCTGGGTCTCGTTCGCGCGCGACCCTGGTTCTACCGAAGAGAAGCCCCTTTTGGAAGCTGCCATTTTCGGTGAAAGGGGCTCAGACTGTGGGAGTCTATCCTCGTGCGCCTTCTTCATGCGGGAGATACTACGTTGCGTGCGCCGGGCTAAGTCGGCGCTTCCCAGTGGGTGACTTGCTCTCTCAGAGGGGAGCAAGGAGTCCCACCGGCGCGGAGGCGAGCCACCTCCCCTCTGGGACCGAGTCTTGCGTCCAGTCCGGTAACGGCCTGGGCGAAGCGTAGACAGGAATCCTGTGGGCCGAAATCCGCCACAGGCGGGCATGAACGGGACCAGCCCCGAAATCCCCGACA
>JACQXP010000121.1 GCA_016208645.1 Candidatus Methylomirabilota bacterium
TGCGGTCGGTTTCGAGCTGACCCAGGAGGGCCGCTGGAACTTCCCCAAGCTCGGTTTGGCCCTGATCTTCCTCGGCTGCGTCATGTTCGGCGTGGATATCCTCCTCCTGGCGTTGATCTACGATCTCACGGCCGAGCATGCCTGGGCCCTGATGATGGATGCCGCCGTCTGGCTCGCCATCGCCTACCTGGTCCGATCCCGGCTGGTCCTGTTCCTGGGCCTGATCGGGGTCGTGTCCTGGTTCGGGGCCGAGGTGGGCTACCTCTGGGGCGGGTACTGGATCTACCTGGGCCGGCCGCTGCACTTCATCGGCCTGGGCGCCTGTCTGGTGGCGATCGCCGGCATCCACGGGTGGCGGGGGCAGCGCAGTTTCGCATCGCCGTATGCGCTCGTCGGTCTCCTGCTGATCTACCTGTCCACGCTCATCCTCTCGATCTTCGACGTGCAAAAGGGATTCCGGGCGGAGACCTGGACTGCACCGCTGGCGGTCTGGCTCATGCTCATCGGGCCGTACCTCTTCGCCCTGGCAGCCCTCGTCTTCATTCACGTGCGCTGGCAACGGACCAGGATGTCCGATCCGCCCGCCCTGGTGGTCCTCTTCCTGCTGGCCCTCATGCTCTTGAGCAGCGTGATCGCCTGGACCCCCGGCCACCGGGAGTTCTGGTTCATCCTGCTGCTGACGCTCTTCGCCTCGGCCGGCATCTATCTGGGGATCGCCTGGGAGAGCTCGGTGTTCCTGAACACCAGCATCGTGTTCTTCGCGCTCAATGTCTACACGCGCTTCTATGAGTACTTCTGGGACGCCATGCCCAAGTCCCTCTTCTTCATCATCGGCGGGGCCACCCTGATCGCCGGCGGCATCTGGGTCGAGCGGGTCCGGCGCCGGCTCGTCCAGCAGTTCGCGGGAGGGACGGCATGACGCCGACTCTGATCCCCCGCTGGTCGCGGCGCGGCCTGATGTACCTGGTCGTCGGGGTCCAGGTCCTGATCCTGGGCGCCATCGTGGCCTCCCAGGAGATCAACAGAGCAATGGATTCCAGCGTGCCGGTGGACCTGGAGATCTCCCAGGCGCAGGCGCGGAAGGATCCGTTCCGGGGTGCCTCCATCTCCGGACAGCCGGCACTGGATCTCGATGGGACGAAGGCCGCGCTGCCTCCGGAGCGATTGCAGCCCGGGGAGCGCGTCCTGGCCTCCGGAGCGACTGCAACCCGGGGAGCGCGTCCTGGTCTTCTTCGCCGTGGAACCCGGCCGTCGGCCCCGGATCACCCAGGTCGAACGGCGAGGCTGGCGCGCAGCCCCCCTGTTCGGTGCGGACAGCTTCAGCGTTCCGGGGAGGGTGCAGCGAGAGGGTCGGGCGCGATCGTTCTCTGGAGGCGGCGGTGGGCTGGTTGCCCGGGTGGGCAAGCCACCCGTGCGGGTGGAACTCGAGGTGCCCGCGTCGATTCCCATCGAGGACGCGGCGCTGGGGCAACTCTCGGGGCCAAGTCTGATCCGCGCCAGCCTCCGCCGGGGATTTCTGGGGCATCGGTACCTCACCGACGTCCGATTGATCGGCCGGGGGTGGACGGGCGAGATCAGCTTTGCGTATGACGAGAGCCGGGATCGCCTGATCGTGCTCGCGCCCAAGCAGGAGCGCTTTGATCCGAGGCGTTTTTCCACGGATCGGCAGGGACGAAGCGAGGTCTTCTTCTTTGACGGCGAGGGGAAGGAGATCGGCTCGGCCGAGGTGGCCGGACGCCTCGTCGAGGGGGCGATCAACCCCGCGGATGGCACCCTCCTGGGGCTGCTGACCAAGGACGCCTGGGGGCACTCGAATGTTCACCTCGTTTGGATTGGTGAGAACGGGCAGGTGGTGCAGCAGGGCCAGCAGATCGAATACGAGCGGGTCGTGGGATTCAATGCGGGGGAAGGCGCGGTGTGGGTCCTCGTCGGTGCGCCCGGGTCGCCCCTGCAGCCGCCCTTCTTCGTGGATTCGCTGACCCTGGGAGGGATGAAGGGACAGCGGCTGGGCCCGTTCGCGTCAAAACCGCGCGTCGTGCTCACCTCGGGCCAGCAGATCTGGGTGGTCGAGCCGGAGCAGCATCGGGTGACCCGCCTGGACCGCGGCACCGGACGCATCGAACGGGAATATCGCGACGTGAATCGCCCGACGGACATCGCCGTTGACGGGTGAGGCCTCCTTCTGATCGAGGCGAACCAGACGCAGCTCAGCAGGTTCTCCCTCGAGGGGCAGCTCGTCTGGCGGATCCCAAGGTTCCAAGGCTTAGCCTGGGTCATTCCTGACGGAGCATCCGGTAGGGGATGGGTGGGGGCGCAGCGTTTCGAGGGCCGGGAGGGCGGCGTCTTCCGGTACGAGCCCGATGGAAAAGTTACCAGGGTGTCTGGCCTCGTGGCTCCCCGGGTGACCAGCGAATGGAATCGCGGGCGCC
>JACQXP010000557.1 GCA_016208645.1 Candidatus Methylomirabilota bacterium
ACGGAATTATGAAATCAAGCACTGAGGCCCCCTGGGGCCGGCGGGGGCGTCCCTGCCGCTGTTTTTCCCTCCACTCCTTCCCGGCGTTTGGCGGCGTTTTCCTTGACAGGCCCAGGGCCCGGGACTAGACTCGTTCGATTGTTTGTGGGTTCCGAGAACCTCGCACGTTGGGCGGAGGGGGAGCGTTGTGAAGCGATTGATTGACGTGGATCCGGAGATCGCAGAGGTCGTCCGCCTGGAGACGGATCGCCAAGGGTCGAAGCTGGAGCTCATCGCCTCGGAGAACTTCGTGAGCCAGGCAGTCCTGGAGGCGGCCGGATCCCCCTTGACCAACAAGTATGCGGAGGGGTACCCGGGCAAGCGCTACTACGGGGGCTGCGAGTTCGTGGACCGGGCGGAGAGCCTGGCCATCCAGCGGGCCAAGCAACTCTTCGGGGCGGACCACGTGAACGTACAGCCCCACTCCGGCGCCCAGGCCAACATGGCGGCGTACTTCGCCGTCCTGGAGCACGGCGACACGATCCTCGGACTCAACCTGGCGCACGGGGGCCATCTCACGCACGGCAGCCCGGTCAATTTCTCCGGCCGCTTCTTCAAGATCGTCCCCTACGGTGTGGACCGGGAGACCGAACGGATCGACATGGCAGAGGTCCGGCGCCTGGCGCGGGAGCACCGGCCCAAGCTGATCGTCACCGGCGGCAGCGCCTATCCCCGCACGCTGAACTTCGCGGCGTTCCGCGAGGTGGCGGACGATGCCGGCGCCCTCCTCATGGCGGACATCGCCCATCCCGCCGGGGTCATCGCGGCCGGGCTGCACCCCTCGCCCATCCCCCACTGCGACCTGGTGACGACCACCACCCACAAGACGCTGCGCGGCCCGCGCGGCGGCATGATCATGTGCAGGGAGGCCCACGCGGCCGCGGTGAACAAGAGCATCTTCCCCGGGATGCAGGGCGGGCCGCTGATGCACATCATTGCGGCCAAGGCGGTGGCCTTCAAGGAGGCCCTCACGCCGGAGTTTCGCGCCTACCAGAAGCAGATCGTGGGCAACGCGACCGCGCTGGCCGAGGCCCTCCTGTCCCGCGGCTTCCGCCTGGTGTCCGGCGGCACCGACACCCACCTGATGCTGGTGGACCTGACGTCCAAGAGCCTCACGGGCAAAGCCGCTGAAGCGGCTCTGGACCAGGCCGGCATCACCGTGAATCGGAACGGCATCCCCTTCGACACCAGGCCGCCCACGGTCACCTCCGGCATCCGGCTGGGGACCCCCGCCCTCACGACGCGGGGCATGCGGGAGGCCGAGATGCGGCACGTGGCGGGCCTCATCGCCGAGGTGCTGGCGGACGTCGAGGATTCAACCCGGCTGGCCCGCGTGGCGGCGCAGGTGCGGGAACTGTGCGCTGCGTTCCCCCTGTACCAGGAACGGCTGGCCCCCTAACCCGCATTACTCACGAACGGACCGGTGAATTCTCCGGATCAAATGACCAATGACCAATTTCCAATGACCAATGATGGTGGGCCTGCCCGCCGCTCCGCTCTGGCAGGCGGGCGCGCACAGCGCGCCGTCAAGGGGCTTCACGGAACTACCATCCGCAATTGGTCATTGGCCATTGGGATTTGGTCATTCCCCGCGATTATTCGCGAACATGTTCGCGAATAATCCGGGCTAACATCCCGTACGGCGGAGCGACCGCGGTGCGTTGTCCCTACTGCAGCCACATGTCGGAGAAGGTGGTGGACTCCCGCGAGGGGAAGGACGGCGAGGTGATCCGCCGCCGCCGGGAGTGCCTGCAGTGCCACCGGCGATTCACCACCTATGAGCGGATCGAGGAGATCCACTTCATGGTGGTGAAGAAGGACGGGCGCCGCGAGCCCTTCGACCGGCACAAGCTCCTCAGCGGCCTCCTGAAAGCCACCCAGAAGCGACCGGTGAGCGTGGCCCAGCTGGAAGAGATCGTGGACGACATCGAGGCTCGCCTCGCGGAGAAGCCGGACCGGGAGATCGGATCCACCGAGGTGGGCGAACTGATCATGCGGCGCCTGCACGACCTCGACGAGGTGGCCTACGTCCGGTTCGCCTCGGTCTACCGCCAATTCAAGGACGTTCACCAGTTCGTGGAAGAAGTCAAGGGCCTCCTCAACTCCGGGAAGAAAACCAAAGAGTAGGGCGGGAAATGTCGAATATCGAACACGGAATATCGAATGACGAACGCCGAGAAAGAGCAGCCCCGAAATCAGCACTCATTCGACATTCGCCATTCGTTATTCAACATTCGATATTCCTTGAAGACGTGTCCGGTTTGGTTCCGACGACGCCGAGTTAGGACCATGCGGAAGTTTTATCCCATGATGGTGGACGTGGCGGGGAGACGCTGCCTGGTGGTGGGCGGGGGCAGGGTGGCGGAGCGCAAAGTCCTGTCGCTCGTCGAGTGCGGTGCCGAGGTCGAGCTGAGCAGTCCCACGACGACGGCCCGGCTGGCAGCACTGGCCACGGCCGGGCGCCTGCGCCTGCGGCGCCGGCCCGTGCGACCCTCCGACCTGCGGGGGGCCTTCCTGGTGGTGGTGGCCACCGACGATCCGCAGGTGAACCGGAAGGTCGCGGAGGCGGTCCGCAGGGCCGGCGGCCTGGTGAACGTGGCGGACGACCCCGACGCCTGCACCTTCCTGGTCCCCTCGGTGGTGCGGCGTGGCGATCTGACCATCGCCATCTCCACGGCGGGCGGCAGCCCGGCCCTGGCCAAGAAGCTCCGCCAGCGGCTGGAGCAGACCATCGGTCCGGAGTACGAGGCGTTCCTGGGGGTCCTCCGCGCGCTGCGGGAACGGGCCCGCCAGGCCATCGCCGAT
>JACQXP010000558.1 GCA_016208645.1 Candidatus Methylomirabilota bacterium
CCCTCCTCCTCTTCAGCACCCTGGGCATGATGATCATGGCCAGCAGCCTGGATCTCATGACCATCTTCCTGGGACTGGAGACCCTGTCCATCTCTCTCTACATCCTGGCGGGCTTCCTGCTCTACGGGATTGCGCTGGTCTACGGCGCCACGGGAAGTATCAACCTCAAGCGGGTGGCGGAGGCCATCGCCGCGGGGCAAGTGGCCAGCCCGCTGTTGCTGATGATCGGCATGGGCCTGCTGATCATCGGGTTCGGGTTCAAGGTGGCCTCGGTCCCGTTCCACATGTGGACGCCCGACGTCTACGAGGGGGCCCCCACCTCGGTCACGGCCTTCATGATCGCCGGGACCAAGGCGGCGGCCTTCGCCGCGTTCCTGCGCATCCTGATGACGGCGCTGCCGGTCCTGCAACCGGACTGGAGCCGGGTGCTCTGGGTGCTGGCGGTGCTGACCATGACGGTCGGGAACGTGGTGGCCATCGCCCAGTCCAACATCAAGCGGATGCTGGCCTACAGCTCCATCGCCCACGCGGGGTACATCCTGGTGGCCCTGGTGGCCGCCAACAAGCTGGGGAGCGGCAGCATCCTGTTCTATCTCACCGCCTACACCTTCATGAACCTGGGGGCTTTCGCCGTGGTCGTCGCCCTGGCGCGCCAGGACGGGGAGCGGGTGACCATTGACGAATTCGCCGGGCTTGGCCTGAAGTACCCCTTCCTGGGGGCCGCCATGGCCCTGTTCATGTTCTCCCTGGCGGGTATCCCGCCCACCGGGGGATTCATGGGGAAGTTCTACATCTTCAGCGCCGCGATCCAGGCGAACTACATCGGCCTGGCCATCATTGGCGTGCTCAACAGCGTGATCTCGGTGTTCTACTACCTCCGGATCACGGTGGTGATGTATATGGGCCAGGGGGAGGCGGAACCCCGCGTTGCGGGGCTGTCGCCGGCCCTGGGGCTGGCCGTCCTCATCGCCATCCTGGGGACGCTGCAGCTCGGGCTGTTCCCCTCCCGCTTCCTCGAGGTGGCCCTGCGGTCGGTCGGGGTGCTGCTCCTGTGATCCTCGCCCGGCAGGCCGCCACGGGCTGAAAAGGTGGTGTCATGAAGCCGGTGAAGATCCCCGAGAAGACCGTCACCCGCCTGTCCATCTACCTGCGCTGCCTGGAAGAGCTGGAGGCGGGCGGCGTAGGCTCTGTCTCCTCCAAGCAACTGGCGGAACGCTTCGGGCTGAACTCGGCCCAGGTCCGGAAGGACCTGGCCTACTTCGGCCAGTTCGGCGTGCGGGGGCTGGGCTACTACATCGCCGAGCTCAAGCACAACCTGGAGCGCATCCTGGGATTGAAGCAGGACTGGGAGGTGGCCCTGGTCGGCGTGGGCAACCTGGGCTCGGCCCTCATCGCCTATAAGGGGTTCCAGGCGCGCGGCTTCCGGATCAGCATGGCCTTCGACGTCGACCCGGCCAAGGTGGGCCAGCGCATTGACGGGGTGGTGGTCCTGGACGCGGCCAAGCTGGTCGCCACGCTTCGCAAGAAGAAGGTGAAGATCGCGGTGGTGGCCGTGCCCTCGGCGGTGGCCCAGTCGGTGGCCGATCTCCTGGTGGAGGCCGGCGTCACCGCCATCCTGAACTTCGCGCCGACCCAGCTAGCGGTCCCCGAGGGGGTCAAGGTCCAGAACGTGGACCTCTCGGTCCTCTTGAAGACCCTCTCCTACCACACGGTCCGCACGACCCGCGCCACTCCCCGGCGGATGGAAGCCCGGACGTCGGTGTAGCTGCGGGCTACGCCGGCCGTCGTTCCCTTGCCTCCGGGTTTCCGCCCGCGCTCCCGGCATATAACCCGGA
>JACQXP010000559.1 GCA_016208645.1 Candidatus Methylomirabilota bacterium
CCCTCCTCCTCCCCTGCTTCCGCATACAACGGCATAGTCTGCAACAACACGCCAACAACCTTCAACTCGTCCCGATCCAAGCGGCGCCCCGTGTTGTGTAGTGGGGGACGTCTTTGCATACGTTAACTTCCTCAGGGGCCTTCTACGACGCACGCTTGACAGTCTTCGCTGGGCATTGCCGTGCCCCCCGGAAACAGGACGACCGTTCGGGGCTTGAAATGCGCCAATAGGCCGCGAATACACGGTCTGCCACTAAATTGGCGGGTCCATCCAGAGGTCCCCGGTGGCCGCCATACTGAACCCTCCGCTGGAAGGGATCCAATGCCAGGGCAAGATCGTTGAGAATCGACCGTTCGCGTAGCAGCGCTGTCAAGAGATTCAAATCCCCGCAGCCACACCGGTGTCGCCAGCCCGCCGAGGCGCCCGAGCCCGGTTTCCAGCCTCCTATGATTTTTTCTCGTCCGATCTGATCCCATCCGGGGTGTCTTGTATTCTTGCCAGTCGGCATGTATAGTAGCCACATGCGACCCCTGACCGGCACCTTGCGTCGCCCCCTGGACGCGGTGTTCGCCGCCCCGAGCCATCTGGCCCTGCTGCGCGTGCTATTCGACGCCCCCCAGGGTGCCAGCGGGCGCGAGTTGGCCCGCCTGGCCGGGCTCAGCCACCAGGCCGCCAACACCGCGCTGGCCCGCCTCGAAGGATTGGGGTTGGTGCGGCGGGCGGGCCGAGGACGGACCTTCCTCTACACCCTCAATCTTGAGCACGCGCTTCTGACCCGTCTACTCCGGCCGCTTTTGGACGGCGAGCGGGCCGTGTTCCGCGCCGTCCTCCAGACCGTCGAAGTGGCAGTGGCGCCGCACTGCCTGAGCGCCACGCTCTTCGGGAGCGTTGCCCGGGGGATCGAGAATCCGGCCAGCGACCTCGATCTGCTGGTGGTGCTGGGGCAGGCCCGAGAGCGTCGCCAAATGGCCCGTGCTCTCTCCGATCTCGCGTCCGACTTGTCGCGCGTTTGGGGGATACGCCTCAATCCCATCACCTTCACCGAGGCCCAGGTCCGCCGGCACCTCCGAGAGAAGCACCCCTTGTTCATGGCAGCCATCCGTGACGGGATCCCCCTTGCAGGCCGCCCCCTGAAGGAAGTCGGCCGTGGTGCGTAGGGGAACCCGCAAGCGCGTTGACCGTTCGGATTGGACCGGGTTTCTCGCCGCCGCCGAGGAGAACTACGCCAGCGCGTGCAGCATCCTGGGAGAGAGGAAGTACCGGGCCGCAGGCATCCTGCTGGTACACGCGGCCATTGCCCTCACGGACGCGCTCACGGTGCGGGCGGGTGGCGTGAAGAGCACTGGAGAGCATCATCAGGAGGCAGTTGATCTTGTCCGCGAGCTGTTGCCCACCGCCGCGGGCCTCGGCCCTGCCCTACGCCACTTCGAGGCAATCATCCACGAGAAGAACCGGGTGTCTTACACCGGGGATGCTTTCACATCCAATGATATCGCCCGTATGCGGACCCACTACGACCGATTCGCTCTTTGGGTCAAGCAACAACTCCGCACCTGACACGTTTCCAATCAACGCCACGGAGCCTCACCCAGTTCCCTTCCGCTGGGGTCCAGGCGAATTGATCCGAAGGCCACGCTGCGGACACGTGCGGGATCCTGGAGCGGGGTGAGCGCCCGGAGCGTCTCCTGCTCCGGATCGAAATTGTGAAGGATACCCAGGGCAAGGAAAGCGCCTTCCCCGTCGTGGAGTCCAAGCAGCGTCCCCCGCAACTGCTCCACGTCAATGAGCAGGACGTCCGAAACCTGGAGAGCATTTCGGACCTGATACAGGGTCGCCCGGCTGAAGGCGCCCCGGACGAATACCAGCCCCTCCTCGCCCGCTGCCTCGGCATACAGCGGCATGGTCTGGAGCGACACCCCCAGGACGGCAAGCTCCTCGCGGCCCAGGCGGCGGCCGGTATTCAGCCAGAGGCGAGAGAACCGAAGGTCCTTCCACTCCAAATCATCTCGCGAGGCCGACGCGAAGTACTCGCGGAATCGCGCCTCCCGGAATGCGCGCCGGGCAGCATGGCTCCGCCGCACAACCTTCGGGGAGACGGGCACGCGGTGGATCTCCAGGTCCGACTGACCCTCAACCAGGCGCAGAATGGGCTCCAGCTCGGCTTCGCGCTGGAGGGCGAGGACGTGCTGCGGCCGGAGCGCCTGAAGTTTGTGCCACTTGAGAGAGGCGGCCACCGCTCCCCGGATCAGCCCCGTCGTGTCCACCAGCACGATCTCCGCCCCCTGGGCAATCGCGGTCTGAACCAGAGACTGGGTCCCAAGGATGAGAGGAAGGAAGTGACCGGGTGGGGAGGTGGAACCGACAAAGTACAGGACATGGGGACAAGGGGACGGGGGGAGGGGGTGATGGGACGAGAGGATCGCGAGGGCCACAGTAGCTGGCGGGCCGATGGAGGACTGGCCGATATCACCATCCACCAGCCCGACGGTTCGCCCGGCGGCCGTCCAGATGTCCGTGAGGATGCGACCCAGGGTCGTCTTGCCCGAATCCGACGCGCCCAGCAGGACGACAACCCCGGGCTGCCCCAGGACCCTCTCCGCGGCGTGCACCCATTCCGGGAGGATCTCCAATTCAGAACTCGACCCGATCATCTCACGCTTGGGAGAAACCACAGATTTCGCAGATTACGCAGATTTCGCGACAGAAAACCTTCCGAAATAATCTGTGTAATCTGCGGTTAAATTGGTTGTGGTCCCTACCTCGGTTTGTGCGGTTGCTCTAGTTCTCACCGCTGGCAGGTCGGGCAGAAGTGGGTGCCTCGCTGGCCCAGGACGATCCTCCGGACCGGCGTCCCACAGGACAGGCAGGGCTTCCCCTGGCGGTGGTACACCCGGTGAAGGGCCACGAAGCGGCCGGGCTGTCCGCAGGGGTCTCGGTAGTTCGCAATGGAACTGCCCCGATGCCGGATCCCAGCCTGAAGGACCGCACGGATGGACCGGTGCAGGGATCGGATCTCCTCCCAGCGGAGGGACGCCGCCCGCCTCGTGGGCCGGATGCCTGCCCGGAAGAGGGCCTCGTCCGCGTAGATGTTCCCGATGCCCGCGATCTTGGTTTGGTCCAGGAGAAGGGACTTGATCCGGGTGGAACCGCGGCAGATCCTTCTCAGCGCCTCCGGCGTGAATGCGGGGTCCAGCGGCTCGACCCCGAGCCGGAGAGTCTGCTCCACGCTTGCCGTGGGCAGGATGAACATCTCGCCGAACTTCCGGATATCGCGATACGACAGGATCCGGCCCCCGGCGAAGGTCAATTGAGCGTGGGTGTGCTGGTCAGGGCAAAACCCGTCGCCACTCTCCCACCACAGGAGCTGTCCCGTCATCCCCAGCCGCACGATCAGGCTGTCTCGCCCCAGATCGAACACGAAGAATTTCCCGCGTCGGCGGAGGGCCCTGACCCTTCGGCCAACCAGGGCTGCCTCCACCTCCCGCGGGGAACCGCGGCGGCGGGTCAGGCGTGATTCGGCGATCTTGGCACTCCGGATTCGGCGTCCCTCAACATGGGGCACCAGATCCCGGCGGATGACCTCAACCTCTGGGAGTTCAGGCATGACTCACACGGCAAAAAGCGTTCGAGGGTTCGGCTTTTCGGTAGTTCGGCTGTTCAAGAACCCCTGAGGTTCAAAGATCGGCGGGGTCCACGAAGACCGGCCGACTCCCAAGGGAGATGCCACGCGCCCCGCCCAATTCCAGGCCGAACATCTTGAAGCCGAGCCGGATGGGCCGAAACTCATCCAACCCCGTGTACGCGACATCCGCGAGGTCGTGCGGCACCGCCAGGACGCGGGCTGCCCCTGGTCCCGACTCTCGCCGAAGAAGCGCCGCGGCCAGCCGCACCGCCTCCGCGATGCCTGCCGCTCCGCGAAATCCCAGAGGCATCAGGAACACCTGATGGAGGTCCCGCTCCCCTGCCCATGCCCACTCCCCCTCGGCCTGGAGGATGCGCATCCGCATCACCGGAGAATAGTCCCACAAGCCGAAGCACCCGGAGAGCTCCCCCCCGGAGTCCCACCCGTAGAGGCCCCGGAACCCTGCCCCGCCCAGCCTCTCGAGCCGGTCGCGGAGCGAACCAGCATCCGCGAACGGGAACATATCATGATCCGGGTGCGTCGTCCGCGCCAGGCGGAG
>JACQXP010000560.1 GCA_016208645.1 Candidatus Methylomirabilota bacterium
GAGTTCTTCAGGAGGTAGGCTGCCACGGAGAGCGCCTCGTCCTCCGACAGGTTGAAGTTGGGCATCTTGGTGAGCGGCAGGTACCCCCGGGGATTTTGGATCCATCGCACCATCCAGGAGGGGTCCGACTTGGTGCGGACCCGGAGGAGGCTCGGGCCGACTTTCTCCGCCTTTTCGAATCCGCGCAGGTTGTGACAGCCGAAGCAGCCGAGCTGCGCCACGAGCTGCTTGCCCTCGCTCAGGACCGGCGCCATGGGCACGAAGGTCTGGGCGGCGTGGCACACCTGGCAGGAGGCCTGCACCATCTCGCCGTGGAACATGGGTCGTTCCCAGTGGATGCGCTTCCGCAGGCCCTCCCGGACATTGGCCTGGAGCTTCTCCTCCAGCTCATGGGACGAATGCGCCTCGAGAACCGTGAGGGCCGACCCCTGCCCCTGGTGGCACGCGGTGCAGCCGAAGCGGCTCACCGGATGCTTGCCGAAGAAGGCCTCACGGTGCGGGTGGGTCCGGAATGGCTGGGGCGCGTTCTCGAACCCGGCCCGGTCGATTCCCAGGTGGCAGGTCATGCACCGGTCCACGGTCAGGATGGGTTGCCTGAACTCGTTGCCCGCCAGCCCCTCGATGACCACCTGCTGGACCAGCGCTTGAGGGCGGCCTGCTTCTCCTCCACCGCCTTCTCCAGCCTAGCCAGCTCGGGCTCCTGGGCCTGGATCCGCTGCTCCAGCGCCTTTTCCCGGGCCACCAGCACCTGGTACTCGGCGCTCTTCACCGTGCTGTCGCGACTGGCCTCCACGGCCTTGCGAACCTCGGGCGCCCCGGTGTCCTTCCCGGCCTGCCTCGCCTTGTGCTCCTCCTGTTCCTGGCAGATGAACTGGGCGTGTTCCACCCGGTAGCGCTGTTCGTCCAGCTCACTCTTGACGAACTGGATCTGCTGGGCCTTGTCCACCTGCTGCCGATCCAGGGCCGCCAGCTCCGCCTTCAGCCGGGAATACTCCGAGCCCTGGATGGCTTCCTCCGCCTTGGCCAGGGCTGTTTCCAGCTCGCGCACCTTGGCCTGGGTCTCGGGGCTTTGATACTTCGCCTCGGCCGCAGCCAGCGCCTGCTCCACCATCTGCTGTTCCAGACGGTTGAACTGGTGCTGGTATTCAACCCAGGGCCGGCGGGTCTTTCCCTCGTCCCACAGGGCCCAGCCCGTCGCGAGGACCAAGGCCATGCTGGAGGCGAAGAACGCCATCCGCAGGGGGCGTTTCTCATCCGGGATACGCGTGCGTTCTCGTCCGAACATCAGATGTTGAACCACGGGGTGACCCACACGTATTTGATATTGAAGGCGATGCGCAGGAACATCTTCAGGGGCAGGGACATCATGATCAGAAAGAGTTCGGACACAATGG
>JACQXP010000494.1 GCA_016208645.1 Candidatus Methylomirabilota bacterium
ACTTCCCGCAGCCGGACCGCACCGGCAGCCCGGTCGCCCAGCTGAGGGCCGCGACCAAGCGCTACGGGGATCTCGTCGTGCTCTCGAGCGTGGACCTCGCGGTGCTGCGCGGCGAGAAGGTCGCGCTGGTCGGGCCGAACGGATCGGGCAAGACCACGCTGCTCAAGCTCCTCGCCGGCGACCTGGGCCCCGAGTCCGGCGAGAGGTCGTGGGGCGCGAACGTGACCATGGCCTACTACGCCCAGCACCAGCTGGAGGCCCTCACGCCGAGGCTCACCGTGAAGCAGGAGATGACGAGCATCGCGGATCGCGAGACCATGCCGATCGTGAGGAGCATCCTCGGCGCGTTCATGTTCTCGGACGACACCGAGGTGGACAAGACCGTCGCGCAGCTGAGCGGCGGGGAGAGGGCGAGGCTCGCGCTCGCGAAGCTCCTGCTGAGGCCCGCCGGGCTGCTGCTCATGGATGAGCCCACGAACCACCTGGACATCGAATCGCGCGAGGTGCTCGAGAGGGCGCTCTCCGAGTACAGGGGCACGCTCGTCTTCGTCTCGCACGACCGCAGGTTCATCAACGCCCTCGCGACGAGGGTCGTGGAGGTCGGCGGCGGGAAGCTGGACTCGTTCCCCGGGAGCTACGACGACTACGTGGAGAAGAAGCGCAAGGAGGCGGCCGGCGCGAGCAGGCCGCAGGCGCCCGCGCGGCCGTCCGCGCCGCCGCGTCCCGAAAGGCAGGACAGGCAGGCGGAGGCGAGGGCATCGCGGGACAGGGAGCGCGAGCGGCAGCGGGAGCAGCAGCAGAGGAAGACAAAGGACGCGGAGAGGGAGCGCAAGCGAGACGAGGCCGAGAGGCGCAACGTCATGCACTCGAGGCTCAAGCCCATGCGCGACGAGATGGTGGTCCTCGAGTCCGAGATAGAGAGGCACGAGTCGCGGGTCAGGGAGGTCGAGCGCGCGCTCGCGGATCCGGCCACGTACGGGTCCGGCGACGGGCAGCGCGTGAAGGACCTCCAGCAGGACCACGCGTACCTGAAGCTCGAGCTGGACCGGATGATGCGCAGGTGGGAGGAGGTGAACCGGTCGATCGAGATCCTGAGGCTGGAGACCGAGGGAGGCAGGTGACCATGGCCGGCCGGGTCTTCTTGGGCTAGAATGCCCGTTCGAGACTGGAGGTGGAAGATGAGGATCATCCATGTTTCGCGGCTGGCCTGCACCCTGGCGATCCTGGCCCTCGCACCGGGCGGATGCGGCGGCAATGGCGGGGG
>JACQXP010000122.1 GCA_016208645.1 Candidatus Methylomirabilota bacterium
GTCGCCGCCAGGGGCACGATGATCCGGAGCAGCGCGCCGAACCGGCCGGAGCCGTCAATCATGGCGCTCTCCTCCAGCTCCCGCGGGATGCTCTCGAAGTAGCCGACCAGCATCCAGACGGTGAACGGCACGGTGAAGGAGAAGTTGGAGTAGATGAGCGCCTGGTAGGTGTCGATCAGCCCCCGGGCGTGCCACTGGGACAGCAGCGGCGCGATGAGCAGCACGGCCGGGAACATCTGGGTGGCCAGGAACACGAGCATCAGGGTGTTCTTGCCCACGAACCGGAACCGCGCCAGGGCATAGCCGGCCAGGGTCGAGATCACGATGGTGGCCACCATCGTCACCGAGGAGACCCACAGGCTGTTGGCGAAGAACCGGCTGAAGGGGGTCAGCCGCGACGTCCAGGCGTCCACGTAGTTCTGGAACGTCGGTTGGACGGGGATGTAGGTGATGGGGGTCGCGTAGAGTTCCACCCGAGTCTTGACGGACGCCAGAAAGACCCACAGGAACGGCCCCATGGCGAACAGCGTGGCCAGCACCAGCCCGCCCCAGAGCACGCGCCCGACGAGAAACCGCTCCAGAGGATCCCCCAGCCCACGTGTCTTCATCCCGCCACCGACTCCACACCCTTCGTCAGTTTCAGATACAGGGCAGTAAATACCAGCATGATGACCAGGAGGATGACGGAGAGCGTCGCCGCGTAGCCCCAGTCCAGATCCGAGTAGGCCTGCATCAGCGTATAGGTGGACGTGATTTGTGTGGCGTTGGCCGGACCCCCGCTGGTCATGACAAAGATCAGGTCGGCATAGTTGAAGGTCCAGATGATGCGGGTCGCCGTGGAGACCACGATGATGGGGCGCAGCATGGGCAGCGTCACGGACCAGAACCGCTGGATGACGCCGGCCCCGTCCACCGTGGCCGCCTCGTAGATCTCGTCCGGGATGGCCTGGAGGCCCGCCAGGATCATGATGGTGAAGAACGGGATGCCTCGCCAGATGTTGGTGAATACGACCGCTGGCATCACCAGATTGAGATTGCTGAGCCACGCCACCGGCTCCCGCATCAGACCCGCCCGCCGGAGCAGGTCGTTGAGGGGCCCGTAGTTCGGCTGGTAGATGTACTCCCAGATGAGCGCCACGACGACACCGGGGATGATCCAGGGCAGGAGGTTGATCGTGCGGAAGACCGCGCGTCCCCTGAATTGTCCGTTCAGGATCAACGCCACCAAGAACCCGAAGAAGAACTGGAGGCTGACCGACCAGAATACCCACGTGAACGAGTTCCTCAACGTGAGCCAGAAGGTCGGATCTTGCACCATCCGCACGTAGTTCCCCAAGCCGATGAAGCGGTACTCCTGCGGCTTGATGAGCACGTTATAGTACAGGCTCATGTGGATGGCCTTGAGGATGGGGAAGAGGACCGTGCCCCCAAGGCAAATGGCGGCGGGCAAGAGATAGGCGTAGTTGGAAAGGGTCTCCCGCGTGGCATGCGAAAGGAGGGCCCGCGGGGCGGGCACGGCGATGGTGGCGTTCTGGTTACCCACGGAGTCTCTGGCCTGGAGCGGGCGAACGGCAAACGGCCCCGGGCGCCCATGCAGTGGGAAACCCGGGGCCGAACCGCATCCGCAGGGTGAACTTCCTATGCCATGTTCTTGGTCAGGACTTCGGCCAGCTTGTCGAGGCACTCCTTCGGGGAGATCTTCCCGAGCATGGCCTGCTGGACCAGCGGCACGCCCTCCGAATCGAGCTTGCCTCCCCACCCCGCATAGGCGAGATACGGGCTCACGATCGAAAAGGGGAATGACTTGACGAAGCCCTGGTAGCCCGGATGCTTGTAGTGCGGCCGATCGGCCAGCGCCTGGCGGGTCGGCAGGAGGCCAAGCGTCTTGGCGTAATCGTAGTTCGGCTCGTCGTCCATCAGCCAGGTCATGAACTTCCAGGCCCCTTCCTTGTTCTTGGCGGCCTTGAACATGGTGAGCGTCTCGGAGAAGTAGAACGAAGCGCGCTTCTTGGCCGGACCGAGCGGCAGGGGCAGGGTGGCGAAATTCGGCTCGCCCACGAACTTCTTCTGTTCTTCCACCGAGCCGGAGTTGTGAAGGTACATGCTGGTCACGCCGCGGCCGAAGCCCTCGACGATCTGGCGGTAGCCGTCGGTGGCCACGCTGGGCGGCGTGATCTTGTGCTTCCGGATCAGGTCAATGTACCACTCGAAGGCCTGGACGGACTCCGGCGAGTTGATGACGACCTTGCCGTCCTTCAGGACCTGGGCGCCATTCGAATAGAGGAACTCGGTGGCATACAGAACGGCCCAGGTCCCCGCCCCGCGCATTCCGAAGCCGTACTGGTTCTTGTCCGGCTTGGTGAAGCCCTTGGCCAGCGTCAGGAAGTCGTCCCACGTCCAGTCCGGGCCCGGGATCTTGAGGCCGTACTCCTTGGCCCGATCCGTCCGGACGAAGATGGCGTCGTTGGTGACGACCCACGGGAAGGAGAGGAGCTTTCCCTTTACCGTCACCGTCTGCCAGGCGACGGGCACGGTATCCTTGTAATGCTTCCAGCCCTTGATCCGTGCCGTGAGGTCCTCCAGCGCGTTCATGCCGTCGAACTCGCCCACCCAGTTGTCCCAGATCTGGCAGCAATCCGGCGGGCTTCCGGCGCTGACGGCGGTGATGAGCTTCTGCCGCGCCTGGGCCTGGGGCACGAACTCGACCTTCACCTCGACGTCCGACTGGGACTTGTTGAACCGCTCGACGAGCGACTCGACCAGCGAGATGCGCAGGGGCTCGGGAACGCTGAACTGGAACCGGACGGTGGAGGCGGCTGCGCCGGCCCGCCGGGGACCCAGGAACGGCTCCTGCCACCAGGCCAGGTCGGCCGCCGCGATGGCCCCCGTCGCCGCCAGCGTCTGCAGGAACTGCCGCCGCGATGCGTAGTACGCGTCGTCCTTCACCATTGTGCCTCCCTCCTTCACTCTCCCACCGGTGGAAGATCCGCCTCTTGTTTGCCCCTGCTCGCGTACCATAGCTTTGCTTTGAGTGTCAAGCGAAATTGGCGCCTCGTGCACCCCGTCCGGTTCCCCTCCCCCAACCAGCGCAGAGAGCGTCCTTCGAGAACTCCACACATCCCACGCTGCGGGCACTCGCTCCTCGCGCATTGACAGCCAATGGGACCGGTGATACGTTCTTAACGTTCTTTCGGATGGCATCCTCGCATCACGATCCTTTCGTCCAGGGAGGACCCTTCCCCATGAACCTCTTCAAGCAGTACACCCCCAAGGATGGGTACACGGCCCTGCTGCGCCCCGGCAAGGATGGCATGGAATTCCTCGAGCTGGGGATCCTGCGCCTGCCCCCCGGCGGCAAGTACCGCGGCAGCAGCGAGGGGCAGGAGGTGTGCGTCGTCCTCCTCGGCGGTCTGGCCAACGTGACGGCGGGCGAAACCGGCTTCCCCTCCATCGGCAGCCGGGCCAACGTCTTTGCCGGCCGGGCCACCGCCGTCCACGTCCCACCCGGCCTGAAGTTCAAGGTGGAGGCGGTGGGCGCCCTGGAGGCGGCCATTGCCCGGGCCCCCAGCGATCTGGCGGGAGAGCCGCGCCTCATCGGTCCCGAGAAGGTCAAGGTCAACCTCCGGGGCAAGGACACCTTCGAGCGTCAGGTTCACGACATCATTGATTTCAATTTCCCCTCGAAGCGCCTGCTCGTCGGCGAGACCTTCAACCTGCCCGGCAAGTGGTCGAGCTATCCGCCCCACAAGCACGACCGGATGGCCCCGCCGGATGAGACCAGGATGGAGGAGGTGTACTTCTTCAAGATCAACCCGCCCCAGGGCTTCGGGTTCCAGCGGATCTACAGCCCGGAGCGGAAACTGGACCAGGCCTACGTCATCCGGGACAACAGCCTGACCAAGCTCCCATTCGGGTATCACCCGACCGCCGCGGCCCCCGGCTATTCCCTGTATTACCTCTGGGTGCTGGCCGGGGAACCGCGCAACTACACGCTCTACGACGACCCGGACCACAAGTGGGTCAGGGACGCTTAGGGATCGGGGATGCGGGGCACGCGGGAGGCGCGCGGGTCGTCCCCGCGGTGACTCCGGGAAGCTGAGCTATGGCCGATACTCCAGAGCGGCGCCGGGCGACCCGGGTGGTCGTCTCCGGGCGTCTCGGGGGCCGGGCGCGCGCGATCCTGGATGTCCGCATCCTCGATCTGAGCCTCACCGGGGCGCGCATCGAGCACCTCAGTCCCCTGCGCCCGGGTTCCCCCTGCGCCTTCGAGCTCCCGACGACAATCGGGTCCCTGGTCCTGTCCGCCCGTGTCGTCCGCAGCACCGTCATCGGTAACGAGCCCACCCCGGACGGCGGGCGGCTCCTCCGGTACGAGAGCGGCCTGACGTTCGTCGGCGTCACGCCGGAGCAGCAGGCGGCTTTGGAGAAGGCCCTGGAAAAGCTCACGCCGGGCGGCGGCCTGGAGACGGGTCGGCTGCTCCTCTGAGCGCCTGCCCCATGATTGCCTCTTGTCCCACCCATCGCGGAAGAAATTGTCCAGCCCGTGAATGAGTGGAGCACCCGTGCCGAGCTGCTGGAAATGCCATCGCGACCTGGGGCCCATGCTCGAGCACCAGAAGATGGTGACAGAGAAGGGGCCCATCTGTTACGCCTGCTTCAATGCCCTCCAGATGGAGGCAGAAGGCATGGCATCACTTGAGGCGTTGGAAAGGAAATCGGCCGCCTCCCCTGGCCTCCGGAGAGCGGGAAGCTTGCTCCTCCTCCTCTTTGCGGGCTGGATGGACTACATCACGGGACCGGAGATAGCCTCAGCCCCGTTCTACATCCTGGTCATTCTCCCCATAGCATTCTTCGAGCCCCTGTGGATCTGCCTGGTGTATTCAGTGCTGGCGGCTTTCATCTACCTCACATCCGACATCCTCTCGACCCCGGGTTCCGTGACGCTGGTCTATCCGTACTGGCGGGCCGTTGCCCGGCTGTTCAGCTTCGCCCTGATCTCCTCGACGATCTCCCAGCTCCTCGGCGAGCGGCGGCGGCTGCGTGACTCCGAGCGGTCCCTGCTTGAAAAGGCACGAGAATTGGAGGAGAAGAATCGCTACCTGGGGGAACTCCTGGGACAGGTGAAGAGGCTCCAGGAGGAACTGGTGGCCAAGGAGCGGCGAGCGGCAATCGCTGAAACGGTGAACTCGGCGACCTATGAGATAGAGCGGCCTCTCGTCTCCATCTCCGTGCATGTCGAGGACCTCTTGCGATCGGTAAAACCCCACGAAAACATCCACCCGCTCGTGGAAAAGATCGGGGAACGGGTCCGCGACATGGAAGGAATCCTGAAGAATATCCGGGACATCCGGAAGGTCGAAGGGGGCTGACACCCCAGCCCCCACCCGACCCCCCGTGCCTCCCCACCCCGGGAGGCGGGAGGTCACCCACCGGAACTGCGGGTTGCCAGGCGGGTGAGGGAGACGATGATGGGGACGAGATCGGCCGGGGAGGTGCAGGTGGCCAGCAGCCGGGACAGGCGGCAGCCGGCCTCGACGGCGGACCTGACCGCCTGGGGCAGCACCGGCCTCTTTCCCGGGCGCCAGGTCCGGAAGACCTGGGTGAAGGCGTAGGCGATCTCGGGAATGGTGGATACCCTCGCGAAGTTCCCCAGGCCCAGGACCAGCGGGTTGTCGCTCCCCTGGATCAGGCTCCGGCTGTCCGCCTTGTAGAGCACGATGGGCTTCCCGGCCATCCAGGCCATGGCGGCCTCCGACACCGCCCCCTCGTCGGGCACGCGCCCGTTCATGTTCAGGACCAAGCCCTGGCAGGCGGAGACGACCTCGTGGGTGTCCAGCCAGAAGATGGCCTGCTGGATCATCCGGCTCGCCTCGGCGGGTTCGTACCCGCCCCGCAGGAACTCCCGGTGGACATCCGCGAAGACAAACCCGTCCCGGTGCGGGAGGAACACGGAGAACCCGGCCCCCTCCAGGGTGCGGGCGATCTCCGCCATCTCCTCTTGCTCGGGCCGGTTGAACAGGGGCCCCGCGCAGTAGATCCGGTGGGCGGGTTTCCTCTTCCTCGCATTCGCCACGGCCGCTCCTGCTCCCGCGGGGGAAGCCGGCATCTCGGGATGATCGGTGGGTGGATCCGTCAGTTCTGGCGGCCGCTGGCCCGTTCCGCGGGCGCGTTGCGGTCCGATAGGTGGGCGAGGACGGCCACGAGGTGGTCCTGGACCAGGGTCAGGCGCCTGGTGACCTCGAGCGCCTCCAGCACCTGCTGGCGCGTCTCGGCATCCGCGATGGCCGCACCGGCGATCCGGTCCACGATGATCCCGGGGTCCTTCACCCCGCTGAAGATCTTCGCGATTTCGCCCTGCCCCTTCTGTACCTCGGACAGGATCCGCAGATAGAACACCTTGAGCCGTTCCATCCGGTCCGCCAGCAGCCGGGGATCCTCATCGGGATATCGGTCCGGCAGCGGCCGGGCGCGGGCCACCCGGTAGGGTTTGTCCACCGGCAGCTCCGCCGTGATGCCGATGCGCATCGTCCCGCGGAGCAGGATGTTGAACCGCCCGTCGGGGAGTTCTTCGTGCTGGATGATCTCGCCCGCCCCGGCGATGGGGTGGACAGGAGGCCGCCCGTAGTAGTCGCTCTCCCACCCCGGGCGCAGGAGCGCCATGGCGAGGCGCTTATCGCCGGCCAGGCAGTCGCGGATCATCTGCCGGTAACGCGGCTCAAAGATATGCAGCGGCAGGAGGGTGTGGGGAAACAGCACCACGTCCGGCAGCGGAAAGATCGGGATCTGGATGACGACGCTCATGCAGGATGACTTTCCGGGTGTTCGATTGATGCAATCAACCGTCGCAGAGCTTACCACGAAACGCGAGCACGGGGAAGGCGTGGCCGTGGATGATGGGCCCGAAGAGCAGGGGCGCGGCCTACAGCATGCTTCGGACCAACCCGCCGCCACCGGCCTTTCGCATGTGGGGCAGGACCTCGCGCACCAGGCGGATCGTGCTGAGCAGGTTCAGTTCGAAGGCCGACTGCCATACGGTCACTCGGCTCCCCTCGGCGGCCAGTGCCATGGCGGTGGCCTTGCCCATGCCCCTGCTCGAGGCCGCCACGATGGCGACCTTTCCCTTCAGTCCGAGGTCCATGATTCCTCCTGCGAATCCCAAGGCCGCCGGAGGCACGGCGACCCGGCAGGTCTCCGGGAGGTCGCAATCCGGCGTCGGCCTTCACGCGGACTTCCTTTCGCGGTGCTGGGCTGCCGAGGCCATCTCGAAGGCGGCAACACTTCCCGCCTTCCGGCATCGCGGCCGGTTCTCACCCGACCGGGATTTGGGGAAGCCTTCGAATTCACCCAGCCCGCCCTCCCTCTCTCCCGGGGCCGAACCGCAGATTTGTTTCACCCCTCTCCGGCCTCTCCGCGTATACCCCAGTGACGAATCCGGGGGGCCCCGATGATGGGCAGCAAGCGTCCCGCCGATGGCCGGCCCCGAGCAGCAATGGAAGAGAAATGCGCCAGGCACCGGGCGGCACAAATTCAGAACTCCTGACGTGTCCCGGTAAGTCCTTGTAACCCCTGAACGACCAAGGCGAAGTGCGTAATAATCTATGCGGCGTATGTCCGGCACCCCCGGGGGTGTTGCGAAGCGGCGGGCCGTGCGGTGGGCGGCGGGTCCGGCTCGGAGGCCCCGCGCTTCGCGGGGCCGACCCGGGGCAAGGCCGCCCCATCCCAGACCGCTAGGGGTGGGGTGCCGTCGCGGCCCGCCCCTGAGCGGCAGCTCCGGGGGTGCCGGACCCACGATGTTGCCCCCATGATTACGCTTGTCAGGACTTCTGAAGTAACAGGGAGGGGAAGATGTTCGAGGGATATTACGCCGAGCGCATGGTTTGCGATCGGGCGCGGGAGCGGGCCCTGGCCTTCACGGGCAAGGGCGGTCAACCGGTTGCCAGGCCATCGTGACCCGGTCTATACTCCGCCGGTCCCCCGGACGCCACGAGGCTGCCCGTGCCCCACAGCCAAGAGAGCGATGAAGCGCTGTTTCGACGGATCCAGACGGGCAAGCGGGACGCCTTTGCGGCGCTGGTGGACCGGTATCAGCGGCGCGCCTTTGCCGTGGCGTTGCGCCTCCTGGGCAGGCGCCAGGACGCGGAGGATGCCGTCCAGCAGGCCTTCCTCCGGCTCTACGAGGCGCGGGCGCAGTACCAGCCGCGGTGGCGCGTGTCCACCTGGTTTTACCGCATCCTGAGCAACACCTGCGTGGACGAGCTGCGCCGTCGCCGTCCCATGTTCGAACTGCAAGAGAAGGACGAGCCCACGGCCCACGGCCCCGATCACGGCCTGGATCTGGCGGAGCGGGACCGGCTCCTGCACGCGGCCCTGGCCACGGTCGCCATGGAGGCGCGGATCGTCCTCACCCTCTACTACGCGGATGGTCGCAGCTACCGGGAGATCGGGGCGATCCGCGGCATCTCCGTGAACACGGTCAAGACGCACCTGCGGCGCGGCCGATTGGCCCTGCGGAGGGCCTTGCGGGCACGGGGAGTGGACGGAGCGTGACGAAGCGACGGGACCGGCGAGCAACCCAGGGACGGGTGGCGGGACAGGGCCTCGGCAGCGAGGCTTGGCTCCAGGCAGCCTTCACGCCGCCGACCGCGCCGTCCCACCTTGCGAGGCGAATCATGGAACAGCTTGGCCTTCGGTTCGACGCAGACAAGCCGGCCCTCACCCTGGAGCGGCTGGGCCTGGCGGCCTCCCCGGTCGGGATCACCCGGGTGTTCCTGCGGCGGGGCGAGAAGGCGCCGTCCCCCCTCCGCCAGGCCGGACGGGTCGGAAAGCTCCTGGACCACGCCCGGAAGGAGCTGGCGGAGTACCTGGCCGGTGAACGGGCCTTCTTCACCGTCCCCGTGGACCTGTCGCAGGTCCCGCCCTTCGAGCGATCGGCGCTGGAGGTCGCGGCGCGGATCCCCTACGGGGAGGTGCGCAGCTACAAGTGGATCGCCGAGCGCCTGGGGAATCCGGAGGCGGCCCGGGCCGTGGGCAGCGCCATGGCCGGGAACCCCGTCCCCCTCATCATTCCCTGCCACCGCGTGGTACGGACGGATGGGGGCCTGGGGGGCTATTCCTTCGGCCTGGTGAAGAAGGAAAGCCTGCTCGACCTGGAAAGGCGGAAGACCCCGTACGTGGGCTGCATCAGCACCCGACTCTTCTGCCAGCGGGGCTGTCACGCAGAGCGGCGCATCCAGGAGGGGAACCGGGTCAATTTCTTCTCGCCGGACGATGCCCGGTTGAGCGGCTACGGCCCCTGCCGGATCTGCCAGCCCGCTTGAAGGCCTAACTCAGTCCCTCCAGCGACTTTCTGCCGACTGATCCGCACTTGTTTACTTCTCCCCTCATCCTCCCCTTCTCCCCCTTGGGGGAGAAGGCTGGGTTGAGGGGCAGCTCGCGGCTCTCGCCTCCCCCTTCACGTTTCACGCCTCACGTTTCACCCCCCCTATCGGCGGCCAGGTTGGGGGTGGATCGGACGGGATTCCGCAGGGCTTGACAACTATCCTTGGAACTGGTAGAAATCAACTACTTTTTAGGGTAGTAAATAAACATTTTGTTTTTCAAGGTGTTACAGATGCAGATGGGGGCAATGGACGTCTCGCTCCTGGAGGACATCGGTCTCGGGAGCTACGAGATCAATGCCTACCTCGCCCTCCTGTCCCAGGGGACCGCGGCCGCCAACGACATCTGCGCGCGATCCGGGGTGCCGAGCAGCAAGATCTACGCGGCCATGGAGCGTCTCCAGGACTGCGGCCTGGTCCAGATCCAGCGGACCCGCCCCAAGCTGTTCCTGGCCACCCCGCTCCACGAGGCCATGGACCGGATCCTGGAGTTCAAGCGGTCCGAGCAACACCGCTTCGAGGCGGCCCTCCCGGAACTGGAGAAGCGACTCCAGCAGGTGATGGGGGAATCCCGCAGCCGGGCCGCCTTTGCCAGCGTGGAGCTCGGCGAGGAAAACCACATCAAGCGCCACGTGGTGCATCTCGCCCGTTCGGAGCGCGCCACGGCGTCCCTGCTCTCCCCCACCTGCGTCGAGATCATCCAGCGAATGAAGCTCCGCCAGCGATTCGACATCCGGAAGATCATCGATCGCCACGACGAGGCCCGGAACATCCACCACCGGTATCTCTTCAGCCTGCCGCCGGGGGCCGAGGTCGCCCTCCTCCCCTTCCTCCAGCAACCTGCCGCCCCCGTGCCCGGGCGAGAGACCCGGGTGATCCGGTCCCGCTTGACCCCCTTTCACGTGGTGGACGACGAGGTGATTATCCTGGGGATCGACCATCCCCTGGCCCGGGGGGTGCGGGTGGCCTCTCTCCTGATCCGGGATCGGACCTTTGCCGGGGATCTCCTGGAGGGATTCGACGTCGTGTGGGAGAAATCAGTCCCGGTGGGAGACTTGCTGGCCGGGAGCGGCCCGGAATCGCCCAAGGGGAAGGGGCAGGTGGCGCTCGAGGAAAGAACAGTGGATCAGGATCAGGGTGCGGAGGACTCAACCCCGGCATAGTAGGCGCAAAGCCGCCGCATGGGACAGGTGGAGCAACCGGGATTGCGGGCAGTACAGACCGTCGCCCCCAAATCCATGAGTGCCTGGTTGAACGCCCAGGCCTGGCCCGTCGGAATCACCGCCTCCGCCAGGGCCCAGAGCCGCCGTTCCCCCCCGGCCGGCCTGGCGGCCCGACGGCTGGCGAAGACCCGGCCCAGCACGCGCCGGACGTTGGTGTCCAGGATCGGCGCCGGCTCCCCGTAGGCGAAACTGAGTACCGCACCGGCGGTATACCGGCCCACCCCGGGCAGGGCCAGCACCTCCTCCAGGCGCCGCGGGACCTTCCCTCCGTGCCGCCTCTCGATGGTCCGCGCCGCCGCGTGGAGGTTCCGGGCCCGCGCGTAATACCCCAGCCCCTCCCAGGATTCCCGCACGCGCGCCGGGCGGGCCGCCGCCAGGTCCTGGACCGTCGGGTATTCCTGCAGAAATCGCTCATAGTATTCCCGGACCCGCTGCACCTGCGTCTGCTGGAGCATCACCTCCGAGACCAGGATCTTGTAGGGGTCTCGGGTCCGCCGCCAGGGCAGGTCCCGGCCGTTCCGCCGGAACCACGCCAGCAGGCGGGCCTGAAACGCCTGAATCTTCACCTCATCCAGTCGCAGCCGGTACGCTCGGCTCTTGCCCATTGAGAGTGTCCCGAGTTAGAAATTCGCACAGTCCTGCGGAGCCCCCGGGGGCGATCGCCAGCGAATTTCTGACTCACCATCTTATTCGACCTCGCCCCCGGCCATCCGGTCCACCAGCTCCCGATCCGCCTCCAGGAAATCATAGGCGGCCAGGTCGGCCCGCCGCACCCACTCGATCCGCTCGAAGGCCCCATTCGTCGGCGTCCCCACGTAGCGGGACACCCGGAAGAACAGCAGCCGGACGGCAAAGCCGTTCGGGTACCGGTGCTCGGTCCGGTAGATCTCCGGCCCCACCTCGGCCTCGATGGCCAGCTCTTCGCGCAGTTCGCGGCGCAGGCAGGCTTCGGGCGTCTCCCCGTCCTCCACCTTGCCGCCCGGGAATTCCCACTTCAGGGGAAACCCTGCCGTGGCGGGGCGCTGGCAGATCAGCATCCGATCGCCATCGCTGAGGATACCGGCCGTCACGATGATCATGCTGCGGACCGCCCGGCCCGCGCCCAGGCGAACGCCCCCCCGGCCAGCCCCAGTCCCAGGAGCTCCAACCCTCCCCTGGGGAACACCAGGAGCACCGCGGCGACCACCAGCAGCATCCGTTGCACCCGATTCAGGGGGCGCCAGACGAAACCGATCAGGGCCGCGGCCAGGCAGATCACCCCGAAGGCCGTCAAGGTAAAGGCCTTGCCCACCGAGAGCCAGCTCCCGTGCAGGAGCAGCGCCGGCTGGTACACGAAGGCGAAGGGCACCAGGAAGCCGGCGATGCCCAGCTTGAAGGCCTCGATCCCGGTGGACATCATCTCCGACCCCGCCAGGTTGGCGGCGGCGAAGGCGGTGATCGCGTCCGGCGGCGTCAGGTCCGAAAGGACCGCATAGTAGAAGACGAACAGGTGCGCCGCCAGCACGGCGACTCCCAGGTTTCCCAGGGCGGCGGCGCCGATCGTCACCGCGATCACGTAGGCCGCCGTGGTCGGGATGCCGGTGCCCAGGACGCTGACCACCAGGAAGATCAGGATCATGGCCAGGATCAGGTTCCCCCGGGCGGCCCCGACGATCATCCCGCCGAAGGCCAGGGCCGCCCCGGTTCGCGTCAGGGTCGCCACGATCATCCCGGATCCGGCCAGGGCGGCGGCGATCAGGGCCGCGCTCACGGCCGATTCGAAGAGGGCGTCGCGGACCTTGTCCCAGGTCATCCAGGTCTTCCGGTCCAGGAAGCTGAGCACGCACGTCACCACGATCACGAAGAAGGCCGCCTTGGTCGGCGAGTACCCCTGGGCCAGATAGAAGAGGATCAGCAGGAAGGGGGCGAAGTAATATGCCCGGCGGAGCATGGGGCGCCAGGACGGCCGCTCGGCCCGGGGCGTGGCCGGCATCCCGGACCGCAGGGCGATGAAATGGACCATGCTGAAGACGCCGATGTAGTACAGGATGGCCGGGATGGCGGCGGCCTGGATGATCTGGAAGTACGGGACACCCGTCACCTCCGCCATGATGAAGGCGCCGGCCCCCATGATGGGGGGCATGATCTGCCCGCCGGTCCCGGCGATGGCCTCGATGGCCGCGGCCTGCTTGGGCGTGAAGCCCCGCCGCTTCATCAGGGGGATCGTGAAGGAGCCGGTGGCGTACACGTTGGCCACGGTGCTCCCGCTCACGGTCCCGTACAGGGCGCTGGCCAGGACGGCGATCTTGGCGGCGCCGCCCCGGGCCCAGCCGGCCGCCCAGACGGCGAAGTCAATCAGGAAATCCCCCACCCCCGCCTTCATCATCACGCCGGCGAACAGGATGTAGATGAAGAGGATGTTGGCGGAGATCCCCGTGAGGAAGCCGAAGATCCCCTCGTCCCCCGCCAGGTACATGATCTCCACCATGCGGGGGAAGGCATACCCCTTGAAGTGCAGAACGCCGGGCATGTAGGGCGAGGCGGCCAGGTAGCCCAGGAAGACCACGATGGTGGCCGCCATCCAGCGCGAGAGCGAGCGCCGGCAGGCCTCGATGATCAGGCCGACCAGGAGACTCCCCAGAACCACCTCGACGGGCAGAACCTCGTCCACGCCCTGGAAGCGGAAGTTGAGGCGCTCCGCATGCCAGAGGACGTAGCCGCAGGCCGCCCCCGCGGTTCCGGCGGCCAGGTAGTCCAGGGAACTCGGTCGGTCCCGCGGGGAGCGTCGCGTGGCCGGGTAGAGGAGGAACGTCAGGGGCAAGAGCAGGAGCAGGTGAATCCCGCGCATCAGCCGCGGCTCCAGCGAGCCGTAGCCGGCGGTGTAGAGGTGGAAGAGCGACGCGGCGCAGGCGTAGGCCAGGACCGCCCACTTGACCGCACCCGAAAGCTTCCGCATCCGCTTTGCCATTCTAGCCAGCCCGCCCTCGGGCTGGTGTAATGCCTCAACAGTTCCCAGCACATGGCATCGCCCCCGGGAGCACCGCGAGGCGGCGGGCCACACCCAACCTCGCGGTTGGGTACCCGGCGGCCGGGGGGGTACCCGTTGCCTCTTTATGTTGCAACGGGTCGTCGCCGTGGGGAAGAAGGTTTCGCTGGGCCTACAGGCGCCCGTTCCACGGCGCGGCGGCCCCGAAGGGGAGCGCCGCCGGAGCAAGGCCGCCCGGTTCTCGACGAGGCCCGGCGCACCGAGGGGTGACCCCGGGGGCGATGGTGGGCTAACGTTTCACCACCACGCTTGTCCACGTGAAAACGCCCGCCCCGAGCGGAGTCGAAGGGAGGGCGCCTTCCTTGGCTCCCTGTCGTCGGCCTGTGCCTACTTCAGATAGCCCTTCTCCCGGTAGTACTTCTCGGCTCCGGGATGCAGGGGGATCCCGCTCGGCTTGGCGCCGTAGCTCGCCTGGTATGGCTGGAGGCTGGCGTGGATCTTCCGGAAGCGGTCCAGGTTCTCGTTGATCCCCTTGGCCAGGGCGTACGCCACGTCGTCGGGAACATTCTTGTTGGCGACGATGACGCTCCCCATGGTTGCCGAGACAACCTCTTCATCGGCGTTGGCTGCCTTGGGATAGGTCCCCTTGGGGATGGTCCCGGTGCCCAGGCCGAACTTCGAGAGGGAATCCAGGAGGCCCGGCGGGAAATTCAGCAGGCGGAGGGAGCGGCCGATGGACGCCTCGGTCACCGCCGCGCCCGGCAGGGCCAGGAAGGTGAAGGTCGCGTCCACGTTCCGGTCCTTGAAATTCGCCGCCTGCTCCGAGTAGGACCCCCGGAAGAACTTGAATCCGGCCGCCTCCAGGCCCTTGTAGTCGGTGCCGTAGTAGGCCAGGACCTTGCGGAACACCCACTCGTCCGACGTGCCCGCGGGGGAAACGGCGATCCGCAGCGGCTTCTTCTGCTTGAAGATCTCGTCCATCGTCCTGAACGGCGTCTCCGCCCCCACGTAGAAATGGAAGGTGTTGACGCTCATCCCGCCGGCCACGGCGCGCAGGCTCTGCATCTTCCGGCCGGCATGGGGCGGCTTGTCGTACGGGTCCTCGCCGTTCCAGGCGGCGTTGAGGACCGGCGGCAGGCCCCATCCGACCTCCGCATCCCCCTTGTCTATGATGGGAGGATTCTGCGTGCCGCCCCCCGGTATCACTTTGATAGTCATCCCCGTCGTTTCCCGGATCAGCTCCGCGATCCCGCCGGCCATCAGGTACCACCCGCCACCCACCGGCCCCGCGGTCCAGGTCAGGCTGACCGCCTTCTTTTGGGCCTCCGCCCCGGCCACGGCCAGCAGGATTCCCAGCACTACGGCGACGCTTCCACTCAGCCACCTCCGATACCGACGCATGGCTCCCTCCTCTTCCGCAGGATTAGTCCATCTGCGTTTATCTGCGTTCATCTGCGGTTGCATTGGTTCTAGCTTTTGCGCCACACGGTATTCAAACCCCGACACCGGGTCAAGCGATTTTTCCGGCCTTCTCCTCCCTCCCTCGACTCTCGGCTCACGGCTCTCGGCTCCCGTCCTGGCTCCTCCCCCTCTGCGCCTCTGCCCCCCTGCCCCTCTGCAGCCGTTTCCCCGGAATCACTTGCACCCAGGCTCATCCCCCTGTACCAATAGGCGGGCGTTCCGCACTCGGCCCGCAGCTCCGAC
>JACQXP010000495.1 GCA_016208645.1 Candidatus Methylomirabilota bacterium
CCCCACTCCGTCAGCGCGCTGTAGCTCATGGCTGATGACGCATGGCGACTCCCATATGAGTTCGCATCCCCTGCTCCTCCCGGGCCCGGTTCGTTACCGCGCGCCCGATCCCTGGAATTCCTCCTGCCCGCGGACCATCCCGGGGGTGATGAAGTAGGTCCCTTCGCACCCCGCCCGGAGCAGGGAATCGGCTGTGGCCCTGTTCCCCCCCGTCGCCGCCAGGCTGACCCCGGAGGCCAGCGCCATCCCCGGGCAGATCGCCCCCGCCTTGAAGGGGATGTACAGGAAGCTCCCGATGGCCCCCGCCACAGCGGCCATGGCTGTGAGGCCTGGCGAGTCGTCGGGTTTCGCAGGCGCCCTCGATGTTTCCTGTTGTCCCCACCCGTTTCCGGTGGCGGCAAGGACTATACCCGTCACCAGGAGAATCGCCAGCGGCCCGCGGAGCATCCTGTTCCTCATCCATCTCTCCTTTCCGCGTCCTCCGAAGTCGCCTCGTTCGGCCCCCCTCACCCATGCCCTCTCCCGCGTGGGGGAGAGGGAAGAGCTGTCTGGCCCCCGTCCCACTCCCAGGGTCACGTCCTTTCTCGCAACCGAGGGTCCGGGCTGCGCCGCCTGACCGGCGTTGAACACTTAGGGCCAGCCGCCCTTCATCGATCCCGGGAAGGGGCCTTGACCCTGGCGATGATCGTTTCCACTGCCCGCCCGGCGTTCTCGAAGACCTTGGCGATATCCGCCGGTCCGGCCCGGCGGATGTGCACCCCGGCGACGACCACCGTCGTGCGCCCCAGCGCCTGCGCCAGGCTGGCTGCGAACGGCCGGGCCAGGTCGTCCTCTTTGTGGCCCAGCAGGGCGAAGATGGAGGTGGTGGCGCTCCGCCGCCGCGCGTCCGCGCGGCTCGGCCGCGGGATGCTGATCGCGACTGCCCCGATGTGGGGAACGTCGCCACCGACGAGGTTCACGGCCAGGCCCTCGTGCGACACAAAGGCCGTGCCCCAGACACGATGCCGCCCCGCGCCGGCGTCGAACTCGAATTGGATGGGCGTTTGGGGAGTCGCTCCCACCGCCCGTGCCGGCTGCCGGGAGGACGCGCCGGGCTTCATGACGGCTGGTGCCGCGGGGGGTGCGTCCCGGTCCACTCCCTGGTCAGCCCGTGCGGGATCCCGAACCGGTCCAGGATGCGGCCCACGGTGTGATTGATGATGTCGTCCAGCGTCTTGGGCCGATTGTAGAAGGCAGGCATGGGAGGGAGGATCACGGCCCCCAATTCCGCCAGGGCCAGCAACTGCCGGAGGTGTCCGAGGTGGAGCGGCGTCTCCCGGGCCACCACGACCAGGGGCCGCCCCTCCTTCAGCGTGACGTCGCCCGCCCGGCAGATCAGCGTCTCCGCGTAGCAGTTCGCCAGGGCCGAGACCGTCTTGATGCTGCACGGGGCGATGATCATCCCCTCGGTCCGGAACGACCCGCTGGCCAGCGCCGCGCCGATATCCCGGTTGTCGTAGACCTGGGTCGCCAGCGCCTCCACGTTCTTGATGCTGTAGTCCGTCTCCTCCAGGATGGTCCGCTTGGCGGCCGCGCTGATGATCAGGTGGGTCTCCACGTCGGGAACCCCGCGGAGCACTTCCAGCAATCGGATGCCATAGATGGCGCCGCTGGAGCCCGAGATGCCGACGACCAGCCTCATGCATCCCTCCGCAGGCCTTCGACCACGGCCTGCCAGCCCTGGAGCGCCTCCGGAAGCGGGCGCCCGGGGTCGAACGTGATCCCTCCGGTTGCCCGAGGTCCGGCTCGTCCGGTACACGGCCAGCCGCAGGCGATGCCGATCCAGCGCCACCACCTCACCGTAGGAGAGCATGGCGGGGTGCGGCCACCCTTCCGCATCGGTGGTAGCGATCAGGATGGCCTGGCCCATTCGGGCCGCCAGGTCCCGGCCGCAGAGGAACTCCCAGAGGGCATCCGGCAAACTGTTGCCCAGTGCACGTGCCACGCGGCTCACTTCCGCCGGGCCATCAGCAGGAGGCCGATGCCCGAGGCCGCCACCAGGAGGAGGCTCACCACCTGGGCGGCGCGGAAATCTCCCATCATCAGGCTGTCGATGCGCAGCCCTTCCACGAAGAAGCGGCCGATGGAATACAGCCCCAGGTAACACAGGGTCAGGGCGCCCGGCCGGGACTGCAGCCGCTTGCGGAGGCCGACCCACAGGATGGCGAAGACCAGCAGGTTCCAGAGAGACTCGTACAGGAATGTCGGGTGGAAGTACTCGAAGCCCGCCAGGTGCGCCGGGCGATGGGCGGGATCAATGTACAGCCTCCAGGGCAATGTGGTCGGAATCCCGAAGGCCTCCTGATTGAAAAAATTTCCCCAGCGGCCGATGGCCTGGCCGATGGCCACGCCTGGCACCATGATATCCATCGTCACCGGCAGGGACATCCCGGCGGACCGGCAATACAGGATCGTCGCCAGCGCCCCGGCGATCAGCCCGCCGTGGATGGCCAGACCCCCTTCCCACACCGCCACGATCTTGGCGGGATTGGCCGCGTAGTAATCCCAGTTGAACAGCACGTAGTAAAGGCGGGCGCCCAGCAGCGCCACGAGCACGGCGAGCACGATGGTATTCAGCAGCTTGTCGGGGTCCTGGCCTCGCCGGATGGCCTCCCGGTGCGCCAGGGTGGTGCCCAGCAGGACCCCGGTGGCGATCAGAATGCCGTACCAGCGGATGGCCAGGGGCCCGATCTGCAGGGCGATGGATCCGGGGGAGGTGAACATTCAGGCTCCTCGGGGAAACTGGTAATCGGAAACTGGAAATCGGGACCTCGAAGCGAGTGGACGAACCGATTCGGGACGGCGTGCTCTCCTCAGGAGCGGAACGAATACCGAAATGTCGTGACCAGGATGAAGTGTGCCGCCTTGACGATCATCTCGACGGGCCAGCCGTACGTCAGCTCCCGCATGTCCAGCGACACCAAGTCCGCCCGGCGAATCGCCCGGAACGAGCCGAGGTCGGTGATGCGCACGCCGTAGAGCAGCCGGACCAGGCGTGCCGTCAGCAAGATCCCGAAGACCGCGTGCGGCGGCATGGCCCCCGCCTCCCGCCGTCCCAGCAGGCGGGAGCCGATCACCAGATCCGCCTGCCCCCGGACCACGGGACCCAGGATATTCGCCAGTTCCTCGGGCTGGTCGCTGGCATCCCCGTCCAGGTAGACCAGGATGTCGGCATCTACGGCCGCGTCCAATCCTGCCCAGCAGGCCGCGCCGTATCCCCGCTCCGGTTCCGTCACGACCCGCGCGCCTGCCGCCGACGCCACCCCCGCCGTGCCATCGGTGCTCCCGTTATTGACGACGATGACGGCGGCCACCAGGTCACGGGGACGGCGGCCACGACCTACCCGATGGATCCCTCCTCGTTCAGCGCCGGGATCACGGCCACGACTTTCACGCCGCCCACAATAGTCGCGGATTCCGCGGCAAGTCAAGCGCGAACCCGCGCTGGCAATTGAGCAGCTTGGCAATCCGGCGATTAGGCACCCAGGCGCTTGAATGCTCCTGATTGCCTAAGTGCCCAGTTGCCTGATTGCCGCTCATGTGGCCTGCCGCGTGGCCAGGACGCCGCCCGCGATGACCACCGCGGTCCCGAGAAGGAAGCGGCCGGTCAGGCTCTCCCCCAGGAGCAGCCAGCCCAGCATGGCTCCTACCACCGGCTGGGCGAAGAAGAACAGGGAGCCGGTGGAGGCATCCATCAGGGTGAATCCCTTGTTCCACAGGTAGAACGCCAGCGCCGTGGAGACCACGCCCAGGTACAGCGTCCCCCACCACACGGCCGGCGGAAGCGCCTGCCACGCGATCCCGCCCAGCTCCACCGGGATGGCCGGCGCAACAAAGAGGATCCCGAAGAGCGTCGCATAGGTCGTGACGGTCACCGGGGGGTATCGGTTCGCCGCCAGGCGGCCCAGCACGGTGTAGAGCGCCCAGGTGATCCCGGCAATCAGCAGCAGGACATCTCCCCAGAAGGCCCGCGCCTCGAAGGAGAATCCAGCCGACTGCTCCACCACCAGGAGGACACCCGCGGTGGCGATCCCGACTGCCGCCGCCTTGATCCAGGTGATCCGCTCCTTCAGCAGGGGCGCGGCAAAGACCAGGATGAAGGCGGGCGTGACCGAGGTGATGACGGCGCCGTGACCCGCCGAAGAGAGTCGCGTGCCGATGAACTGCGCCGCCAGCGAGATGCCGAACCCCACGAGTCCCAGGAGGGCCATCCGGGGCAGGTCACGCCGCGGGACCCACGGTGCGCGGCCAGCCACCATGACCAGAACGAGCGCCGCGGCGCCGATGAGGAGGCGCAGGAGGAGGAGCGTCATGGGCGGGATGTAGTCGAGGACGTACTTGCTGACCACGTACATCCCGCCCCAGATGGCCGCGGCCAGAAACAGGCAGGAGGCCCCCAGGATCCGCTTGGTTCCGTCGGCCATAACAATCCTCTTGGTCCCAAATGCCGCGTCGCAGAAAAGCGGCGAAAGGATACGGCAGGATTGGAGAAACTGCAAGGCGGGCAGGGCAAGAGGGTGCACGACACCGTTGTGAGAAAGAGGTATTGACTGCGGCTGGACGCATGGTATTGTAGCTGGTA
>JACQXP010000496.1 GCA_016208645.1 Candidatus Methylomirabilota bacterium
GCGTCAGGGGACGCCCCAGGGGGTGCGCCTCGGTGTACAGCTTGCGGGTGAATTCGCGGGCCAGGAGCCGCGAGGGGCTGTCCGCCAGCCGCCGCAGGTCCTCGATCCCGCGCCCCTTGCCCGTCTGGAGCGGGTTGGGATCGAAGGCCGGGTGGCGAATCACCTCGGTGAACAGTTGCAGGGCCGGGTCGGCGTCCTTGGCCAGGGCGTTCAGTGTCAAAGAGATCGCCTCGGTCGAGGCGGAGGCCTCGATGGAAGCGCCGAGCACCTCGAGCTCTTCGTTCAAGGCGGCGGCGGGGAGGCGCGTGGTGCCGCCGTTCCGAAGCTGGGAGGCGGTGAACTGGGCCACGCCCGGCCGCGCAGTTGTCTCGTACAGGCTGCCGGCGCGGAACACGACGGTCACGTCCAGCACGGGGAGGGAGTGGTCCTCCGCCACATACAGGATGGTCCCGTTTGCCAGGACGCGGCGTGCCACCTCGCGACCCACGCGGGGGATCGCGACCTGAAGGGGCGGGAAGGTCATCCGGCGCACCACCTCCGAGCCGGGGGATTGCCGGGGGCCGTACCTGGACGGGGCGTCGGTCGCGCAGCCCAGCAGCAGGAAGACGAGGGTCGCGACAGTAGAGACGTGAAGCGTGAAACGTGAAACGTGAGGCGTGAGGCGGATCAGTAGCGCAAAGATGAGGAGAGAAGGAGGAAGACCCAGGAGCCTGCCAGCCATCAATTGGTCTCCCACGGCTGGAGGCGAGGGCCGAGAGCCGCGAACTGAGAGCCGAGAGCCGAGAGTCGAGAGTCGAGAGGGATGACCCAAAACATCAGTTCGCTTCGCAGGGCTGTAACCGCGAGCCGAGAGCCGCGAGCCGAGAGGGATGACGTAATGCATCAGTTCGTCTCCCACGGCTGAAGCGGGGTGCCGGGGCGTCTCGCCGGAGGAGCGGAGGACGGGGCGCTCCCGCGAATCAGCCAGGCCGCGGTGCGTTGACGGGGAAGCAGGTAGCGCTTGGCCGCGGCCACCACCTCTTCCGCGGTGACGGCCTGGATCTTCTTCCGTTCCTCGAAGGCGAAGCGCCAGTCCCCGGTCTGCGCCCAGGCCTCGCCCAGCCGGGAGGCCAGCCCGGCGTTGCTGGCCAGGCCGCGGATCGCGCCCACCTCGATCTGGTTGCGGACCTTCATCAGCTCCCGGGGGGTCGGTGGCTCCGTCTGGGCGCGCCGGAGCTCCTCCTGGATGGCCGCCTCGATCTCCTCCAGGGTGTGGGGGGCCCGCGGGGTCGCCTGGATCAGGAAGAGTCCGGCGCGTCGCAGGAACCAGGGACCGGCTGCCACGCCGGTCACCAGCCGCTGCTCCTCCACCAGGCGCCTGTGCAGCCGCGAAGAGCGCCCGTCCCCCAGGAGCGATCCCAGGACGCTGAGGGCGTACATGTCCGGGTGACCCAGCGGGGGGATGCGGTAGAGCATGAGCAGTTGCGGCTCGGCCGGGAACTCCACCCGGATGCGACGTTCACCGGGTTGGGGTGGCTCCTCCAGGAGCGGTGGCGGGGGAAGGGGTTGAACCGGGATCCCGCCGAAGTGTCGCTCCACCGTCCGGATGACCTCGGCCGGATCCAGATCGCCCACCAGCACGGCCAGGGCGTTGTTCGGGGCGTAGTAGGTGCGGAAGAACTCCACCGCCTGGGGGCGGGTGAGGTTCTCCAGCTCGCTCGGCCAGCCCAGGACGGGATGGCGGTAGGGCAGGGCGACGAAGGCGGTGGCCAGCGCGGCTTCCATCAGTTGACCCCGCGGGCTCGTGTCCACGCGCTGCCGCCGCTCCTCCTCGACGACACCCCGCTCGGTGTAGAACTCGCGGAAGACCGGGTTCCGCATCCGGTCCGATTCCAGAAGCGCCCAGAGCTCCAGCCGGGTGTTGGGCAGGCTGACGAAGTACTGGGTGCCCTCCCGGGACGTCGAGGCATTCAGCCGGACCCCGCCGTTCCGCCGGTAGATCTCCCACAGCTCGTTCCGCACGATGAACGTCTTGGCCTCCGCCTCCAGCCCGGCGATCTCCTTCTCCAGGGCCGCCACGGTCGTCGCATTCACTCGCCCGCCGGGCAGGCGCGCCTTGGCCTTCTCGGCCTGGAGGGCCACGGAGCGCGCATCGATTTGTTCCAGGAGCGGCAGTTCCCGCCCGGGGTCCAGCGTGCCAAAGAGCCGGGTGCCCTTGAACATCATATGCTCCAGCAGGTGCGCCAGTCCCGTCTGCCCGGGGATCTCGTTGGCGCTTCCCACCTGGAAGCGGAGGTAGGCGGAGAAGGTCGGCGACTCCCGCCGCTCCACGATCAGAAGCCGCATTCCGTTTCGCAGGGTGTGCTCGGTGATGGGGAGGCGAATCTCTTCCGGAGGGGGGGCGGCCGTCGCGACCTTGACGGTCGCGAGGAGGAGCACCAGCAGGATCACGAGTTCCCGTGGCCGTCGAGACGATCGCACGCGAGCCTCCAGGGTCGGATGCGTCTTTGCGCTCCCGGTAATGTATGCTGGTGTGTCGCAAATCCCCCGACGTTCGCCCCCGGAGCCGCCCCTCCGAGCGTCGGGCCTCGTCGAAGCCGGGCCGGCCTTGCTCCGGGTCGTCCCGCCCATGGGCGGGACTCCGCGCCGCCGGTTCGCTGGCGCGAACGACGACAACCGGACCCGGCCGCCGGGTACCCAACCATCAGGTTGGGTGTGGCCCGCCGCCTCGCGGGGACCCAGCCGACGGGTCCCCTGGGACTGGGTCGGCTGGGTGCCCCCCGGGGGCTTCGTCAGGGTTAATCGGCTGGAATTCTGACAC
The DNA here is from genome assembly GCA_016208645.1 of Candidatus Methylomirabilota bacterium. Classification (GTDB taxonomy): domain Bacteria; phylum Methylomirabilota; class Methylomirabilia; order Methylomirabilales; family 2-02-FULL-66-22; genus 2-02-FULL-66-22. The sequence goes on from JACQXP010000496.1 coordinate 2,801, forward strand.
GGCAGACTAGCACGGCAACGATCCGGAATCAAAGAGGGGAGAGCGATGCTGTTCCTCGTGGTGAGATCGGGGAATCGCGTTTCATTTTCCAGGGCATCGCAGGAGGCGATCGCCTCTGAGTCCTCCGGTGCGTGGTGGCGGCATGCGCCTTTTGGCACAGACCTTGGTGCCTCTTGGCACAATCTCGTCCCATTGATTGCCTGCAAACCCGGTTGTCTGTCCAATGCGACAAATTCACCTCGCTTGAACTTCTTGAGAAATAAGCGCTGAAACCGATTCCGGCTTCGGCACCCGTGTTCCCCCCGTCGTGGCACCCCCCTTGCTCAGCCTTGCGAGAGTTCAGGCAGTCGGCTGGCGTACCACGTTCTCTCTGCGCTTGGTCGCGCGGGCCTCGAAAGCATTTGACAGGGGGGGGACATGAAGACTGCAACTCCCACCAGCGAGACCGAGATCATCCTGTTGGCCATCGCGAAGGAGAAACTGTCCTTCGCCCGGCTGGCGGCCGCGGCCCAGGCCTGCGACAACCCCAAGGCCAAGCGCCTCTACAATCAACTGGCCCTGGATGAGCTGAAGCACGTGCTCACGCTGGTGAGCCTGATGGACGGCCTGGCCGACGACTGGCTCACGCGGCTGGACCTCACGCTTCCCCTGGCGGCCCCCCCAGACAGGCTGCCCCAGAGCGAAGAGGCCATCCTCCGTTCGAGCATGGAGGAGAAAGAGCTTTCGAAGAACTTCTTCGGCCACCTGGCCCAGGAAGTGGATCGGGAGGAGCTGCTGGACCTGCTGCAGACCCTGCGGGCCGAGGAAGAAGATCATCGGACCCGCCTGCGATCCCTGCTCTACGGGCTGGAGGCGGATCGGCCGGTCGTCGCCAAGTGGCTGCGATCCATCCGCCGCATGATTCCCGCGGCGCAGTTGCACTGAGGGACGGCTTCCGGTGAAACCAGGGTGGGGGAGGATGAACTGGCGGCACGCGGCGCAGGGGATCGCCATGGTCCTGCTGGCTGCGGCGGTCCCCCCGGAGTCGGTCCGCGCCGACGGGGATCACGGTGCCGCCTCGCGCGTGATCCGGTCGGAGCTGGGGGGCGGACGGTATGATCTCTGGATCACCCTGACCCCCAGCCCTCTCCTGGCCGGCCAGCGAGCGATTATCAAGGCCCAGATCATTGATCGCGCCAGCGGCGCGACGGTGCCCGGCGGCCGGGTGCAGATGGCGATCCCCGATTGGATGCCTCCTTCCCTGCGTCAGGTGAGTGCGGTGCCAGGGACCGCCCTGCAACAACTCCAGGACGAGACGGAGCAAGAGCGACTCGAAGCCATCCGGACCCTGCAAGCGAAAATCCGGGCGACCGCCAATGTCGGGCAGGTCTTGCCCACACTGGCAGCCGAGGTGGCGCCCGGCGTGTACGCGCTGGAATTCACCCCGCTCGCCGCCGAGCCGTACGACCTTCAGGTCACGTTCCTGGGTCCGACGGGCCGGGTGCTTCCGGATCGTCCGCCCGTGACCGTGTCCCTTCCGGTAAGCTGGGAGTGGCCGGTCAATCCCCGGCTGATATTGGTGGCCGTGATCATCGCGGCGACGGCCGCGGGGGGCCTCATCATCCTGCGGGTCCGCGGCGATGCATTGGCGCCCGGCGAGCGATTCAACTTCCTCACGCTTCCCTGGCTGCGGCGCCTGGTCACGGCGCGCGGCTTCCAGCCTGCCATCCAGATCCCGCTTCTCCTGTTCTTCGCCATCCTCGTATTCGTGGGACTGGCCGACACGCCCCTGGCCGGGCGGAACCTGGCCACCAAACTCACCTGGACCATCTGGTGGGCCGGCATCATCTTCACCTTCATCCTGGTCGGCCGGCTCTGGTGCCTGATGTGCCCCATCGGGGCGGCCAACGAATGGACGTCACGCCTGGCCCAGCCCACCCGCAAGTGGCCCAAGCCCCTCCGGAACCTGTGGATCGCCAACGGGACCTTCATCCTGCTCACCTGGGCGGACGTGCAACTGGGGGTCGTCCGGGATCCGCGGGTCACGGCCGGGATCATCCTCCTGCTGCTGGTCAGCGCGGCCCTGACCGGGCTGTTCTTCCAGCGGCGGACCTTCTGCCGCTACCTCTGTCCCATCACGGGCCTGATCGGGATCTACTCCATGCTGGCCCCGCTGGAGCTGCGCGCCAAGCGCTGCGAGACCTGCGACTCCCACAAGGACAAGGACTGCTTCGTGGGCGGCCCGGTGAGCGTCGGCTGCCCCATGTTCGAGCGCGTGTGGGAGATGGACAGCAACGCCTACTGCAACCTGTGCTTCGAGTGCGTGAAGGGCTGCCCGCAGGACAACCTGGTCCTCCGCGTGCGGACCTTCGGCGCGGACCTGTGGGCGGCAAGCCGGCGGCACCTGGACGAGGCCTACCTCGCCGTCGTGCTGGCCGGGGCCAGCCTGTTCCTCACGAGCGAGATGGTCCAGCCCTGGCATGACACCCTGGACGCGGTTGTCGGCCGGCTGCCCCTCCAGGCGCTCGGGGTCACCAGCCACAAGACCGTGGAGGCGCTGGTCAACTCGACCATGTTCCTGGTCGTCGCGCTGGTCCTGATCCCCCTCGTGGTCCTGGCGGCCGCCGCGGTGGCCCAGCGTCTCCTCGCGTGGGCCGGCAAGATCCATGATCTCTCCGAGATCTTCACGGTGTTCGGCTACATGTTCGTCCCCATCGGGCTGAGCATGCACCTGGCGCACAACCTGCACCACCTGATTGACGAGGGGCCGGGGATCGTGCCGGTGATCCAGCGCACCATTCACCGGTTCACGACCTTCTCGCTCGGCGTGCCGTCGTGGAACCTGCCGCCGCTCCTGTCCCACGAGGTCGTCTACTGGATGCAGATGCTTCTGTTCATGGGCTTCTACGGGGTGAGCCTGTACGCGGGGGCGCGCCTGGCCCGCCGCCACTTCAGCAACGCGGCGACGACCTTCCGGGCCGCGGCCCCCATGGTGCTGGTCTCGCTCTTCATCATGCTGTTGAACGTCTACGTGCTGAGCCAGCCGATGTCGGCCCGGCACAGCCACTAAGAACCACGGGGGCGGATGCCCCGTAGCATCCCGTTGCCGTGATGGCGAGGAGGTTGATGATGTTGGACGAACGAGAGGCGTGGTCACCGGATCAGGAACTGCGGTTGTTGGAAGAGCTGGCCGAAGCGCAGGCGTTCGAGGTGGAGATGGAGCTGCCGGTCCACCCGCTTGCCGCGGAGGCCGAACGGCCCTGGGTCGCCTACTGGCACCTGCCGCCCAACGGGATCCGGTTGAAGGCCCGGACCAATCATCGCCTTGCCCGCGGACGCTAGGAGGGCCGGCATGCGCGGCGAATTGATGCGCCCGGAATACGTATTACTTTTGCTGGCGGTGGCCCTGAGCCTGGCCTGGGGTCTGGTGATCGCCCTGTAGTCCAAGGAGAGCTGGCCCCGGTTTCCCGGGACCGGCCGACGCCATCCTATTCTTTCTGAGCCCCGGCGGGCAGAGCGCCCACCGGGGCTTTCCCTTTCCTCTGCATGTGCCCGGCACGTGCCGCTGGGTCCCCGGGACCCGGTGGTGCCCCGCGTACCAGATGTTCGTTGAGTCCAAAAATTTCACCGCCAAGTGGTCATGACCGGGGATGGTCACCACGACCCATGAAACGTACCCGGGGCTCCCCGGCACGCCCCTCGGCGCGCCGGTCCGCGACGGAGCCCCGCCCA
>JACQXP010000497.1 GCA_016208645.1 Candidatus Methylomirabilota bacterium
CTTCCGCGCCGCCGGCCTGCAAGTGCGCGAGATCCGTGTGAAGTTGCGAACGTAGGATGCAGAATAAAGAATGAAGAACGACAAACGAAGAACGACGAACGACAGAACGGCGAATGCCCAAGAGGGGTATCCACATCACTCAACTCACCGCTACCCCTTGGGGTGAATGAGCGTCTTGTAGGGCCTGGGCTGCACCAGCGCCGCCTGCTGCATCAACCGGTAGAAGAGCTTGCCCCGCGAGGCCGAGGTCCGCCGGTTGAAGCGGAACGTGAATTCGTCCAAGTAGTACGCCAAGTGGTCGGATCGCACGGCCCCCTGGTGGGTGCCCATCAGCCAACGCTTTAGCAGGGACACCACGCGATGTACCCGTGGCAACAGCTCGCTGGCTGAGGCGGCCTGTCTTCGGATCACCATCGGTTGGTGGACGTATCCTGCCAGTCCGCCATAGGCGTTCAGCCCAGCGGTCACCACGGTGCGGCCCGCCTCGACCGTCTGCCGGATGAACCCATGCAGGCTGGCCTTGGTAAGGTCCGGCACGCACGCCATGCGAATACGACCGATACCGGCCTCCTCCTGCTGCGCGGCCACCAGGATCAACGCCTTGGCGTAAGGCAACCGCCCAAGGACACCTTCCTCCTCCCCTCCCCAGTACGTCTCGTCCACTTCGACACGGCCGCTCAACCGGTCCCGCCCCGGCCGCACCATCGCCCGGCGCAGTTTCTGGAGCCAAGCCCAAGCCGTCTGGTAACTCCCCAGGCCCAAAATCCGCTGTAGGCCCAGGGCGCTCACCCCGTTCTTCTGGCTGGTCACATACCACATCGCCCGGAACCACCGCGTCAGGGGCAGGCGACTGTCCTGAAAGATAGTCCCTGCCCTCACCGACGTCTGCCGTCGGCAGGCGCTGCACAACCATAGCCCACGTCCCATCGTCCAAGCCCGCTGTCCGCCGCAACCTGGGCACACGAAGCCCCCTGGCCACCGCAGAGCCGCCAGATAGGACCGGCAGGCTTCCTCGGTGGCAAAACGCCGCTCCATCTCCAACAACGTACGCGGGTAATCCTCCATAGTGCCGCAAACCACTACCTGTTGGCGTTGGTTGAGTCAAGTGGATACCCCTCTTCGGCGATGAGGCGCCAGGGGGGGTGGTAGTAGGAAGTGGAAGGCGTGGAGGCGGGGGCGGGGAGGCGCGGGGCGCGTCCGAACATGGGGGTACTCCCTTCTTGCAGAGCCAGCGGCGGGCCATCCGGTGACATTTACCGTGATAGTTGCCGCAAACAGTGGTTATATTATAGCCACCAAGTGCGTTTGGTCAAGTAATAAATTATTGAAAGGCGGGGGATGGGCAGGGCTTTTCAAAAGTCCTCCTCCTCTGGGTCGGCCCCTGGGCGAATGAGCGCGAGGGCGGCCGAGGGGTGGGCGATAAAGCGGCGGATGGCGGCGGGCAGATAGCGGTGGCGGGTGCGGCGCAGGAGTCCCAGGCAGAGGTTGCGCAAGGCA
>JACQXP010000498.1 GCA_016208645.1 Candidatus Methylomirabilota bacterium
CCTCTTGACGCCTTCCGCCGTGCGTGCGACGTTATTATTGTGGTCAGGCCACCGGGCCACCTGGCCTCTGTCACGAAACCATTCTCAGCTTTCCGCTCCGCATTGAAGCGTCGCGCTCGCAGGCGACGTATCCATAGATTCCTTTCCAGTTCCCACTTCTCGCAGCAGCGCGTGAAGAGGGTCCTTCATGCAGGCGGTCAGTGCGAAGGCCTTTCGGGCCGTCCGCAAGACCCGAATTTCAGAAGAGATCATCGAGCAGATACGCGACCTGATCGTCTCCGGTCGCCTCCGCCCCGGGGATCGCCTGCCCGCAGAGCGGGAGCTGGCCCGGACCTTGCGGGTGGGCCGCTCGGCGGTGCGCGAGGCCATCCGGGCTATGGAATCGCTGGGGATCGTGGAGGCGCGCGCCGGCGAGGGAACGTTCGTGGCCACCCTGCCGGGGAGCCATGGGCGCGACCCGATCACCGCCACCCTGTTTCAGGCGTGGAGCGCGCAGCGCAAGTTGTTCGAGGTCCGCCGGCTGCTGGAGTCAGGATTGGCGGCTCTGGCCGCGCGGCGGGCCACCGCGGAGCAGGTTGAGAAGTTGCGGGGCGTCCTGGGAGAGCAGGAGGTCCAGGTCCAGCGGGGCGAGACCGGCGTGATGCAGGACACCATGTTCCACTTCCTGATCGCCGAGGCCACCGGCAACGAGGTCCTCCTGCGGATCGTGGAAAACCTGATGGACCTGCTGCGGAAGACTCGGGAGACATCGTTGCAACACGGCGACCGGCCAGCCCGGTCGCTGAAGCAGCACCGGGCCATCCTCAGCGCCATCGAGGCGCGGGATCCGGCGGCCGCCGAGCGCCGCATGCGCGACCACATCCGGGCGATAGAGAAGTTGGCCTTCTCGTCGGTGAAGGGGCCTCCAGCGGAGCCCGCGTCTTCCCGTCCCTCAACTGACCAAAGGGTGGTGCCGTGAAGGAAAAGGAACCGAGCGGGATCCAATTCCGCGTGGCGGAGGCATGCCTGGAGGACGTGGGCAAGGGGCTGGCCCGGCTCGACCCGGAGGACCTGAAGCGCCTGCACGCGGTGCCGGGCGACGCTCTCTTGGTCACCGGGCGGCGGGCCACGGTGGCGCGCGCGGCCCAGGCGCCCCCCAGCCACTGCGGGCAGCGGCTGCTCCAGATTGACGGGACCACACGGGACAACGCCCAGATCGGCGTGGATGAGTGGGC
>JACQXP010000520.1 GCA_016208645.1 Candidatus Methylomirabilota bacterium
GAGATCCCGACGATCAACTACGACGCCATCTGGGCCGGGAAGGAAAAGAAGCGCCTGGTGGATCGCTGGATCAACGAGGTCCTGCGGGCCCCGAAGTAGCCGCCGGTGGGCATGCAGTCCGTCGTCCGATGGTGGGCCCAGTCGGTTCGCGACCTCCACCGGCTGCGGGATGAACCCCTCCTGGGCGTCGCCGTCGCGGCGATCTTCGCCCTGCTCCTGCTCTTCATCCTGTACCCGCTGGTCCGCGTCCTGACGGTCAGCCTGTTTCCCGACGGGACCTTCAGCCCCCGGCTCTACCGGGAATTCCTGGGCAACTGGTTCTTCCGCCAGGCGTTTCTGAACAGCGTCCTGATGGGCGTCCTCACGGCCGCCGGGGGGACGATCATCGGGTTCCTGTTCGCCTTCACGCTGACGCGGACCGATGTTCCCGGGAAGTCCATCCTGACCTTGGCGGCCATCCTGCCGATCATCTCCCCGCCCTTCGTCAGCGCGCTCTCCATCATCCTGCTGTTCGGCAACAACGGCCTGATCACGCGGCAGCTCCTCGGATTGCAGGAGTTCGCCATCTACGGGATGCGGGGACTTCTCCTGGCCCAGGTCTTCACCTTCTTCCCCGTGGCCTATCTCACGCTGCGCGGCGTCCTGGAGTCGCTGGGCGGCACCCTGGAGGACGCCGCCATGAACCTGGGGGCGACCCGGTGGAAGGCGTTCCGCCGCGTGACCCTGCCGCTGTGCCTGCCCGGGATCGCCAGCGCCCTGCTGGTCCTGTTCATCGAGTCCATCGCGGATTTCGGCAATCCCCTCATCCTGGGCGGCAGCGGCTTCCCCGTCCTCTCCGTCCAGGTGTACCTGCAGGTCACCGGCATGTACGACCTGCCGGGTGGGGCCGCCCTGGCCGTGGTGCTCCTCGTCCCGTCGGTCACCACCTTCCTGGTCCAGCGGTACTGGGTCTCGCGGAAGCAGTACGTCACGGTCACCGGCAAGCCGACCCGCGCGGTGATTCGGGCCGTGAGCCCGGCGATGCAGTGGACGCTCTACGCGGCCTGCCTGGCCGTGGCCCTGTTCGTCCTGCTCTTCTACGGCACCATCGTCGTCGGGGCCTTCTCGCGCGCCTGGGGCGCCGACCACCGCTTCACTCTGCGGAATTTCGGCTACGTGTTCGGC
>JACQXP010000521.1 GCA_016208645.1 Candidatus Methylomirabilota bacterium
AGCCGCTTCTCCCAGCGGTACAGCGTGCGCTTGCTGATCCCCAGGATCTCTGCGGCCTTGGCCTTTTCCCCGCCAACCTCGCGGAGGACGAGCGCAACGTACTCGCCCGTCAATTCGTCGAGCGTGGGGCGGCGGGCGGATTGGGCCAGGAGCGAAGCAGGGGCGGGCGCGGGAGAGGTCTCCAGCAACAAGGCCTCGGGAGTGATCTGCTCGCCCACGGTCAGTGTCACCGCTCGTTTCACCACGTTCTCCAGCTCCCGGGCGTTGCCCGGCCAGGGATGGCGCAGGAGGGCGGCCATGGCCTCGGGGGTGAAGCCCCGGATCGCCTTGCCGGAGGCGGCGGAGCCACGCAGAAAATGCTCGGCGAGGAGCGGGATGTCCTCTCGCCGCTCGCGCAGTGGCGGGATGTGGATCGGGATGACCGCGAGACGGTAATACAGGTCCTCGCGGAACTGGCTTTCCTGGATCGTCGTCGGCAGGTCCTTGTTGGTCGCCGCCACCAGACGGAGGTCCACCGGGACCGTCTCGTCGCTCCCCACGGGACGCACGGCCCGGTCCTCGATGACGCGAAGAAGCTTGGCCTGGAGTTCCGGCGCCATGTCCCCGATCTCATCGAGGAAAAGGGTGCCCCCCTCGGCTTCCCGGAACAGGCCCCGGCGGGCGGCGACCGCGCCCGTGAAGGCGCCCTTGACGTGACCGAACAGCTCGCTTTCCAGGAGGCTCGCGGGGACCGCCGCGCAGTTGACCGGGACGAACGCCCGCTCGGCCCGAGGGCTGTTGTAGTGCAGGGCCTTCGCCACCAGCTCCTTCCCCGTGCCGCTCTCACCGGTGATGAGGACATTGGCGTCGCTCGGGGCCGTCTGGCGGATCAGGGCGAAGATCGCCTGCATGGCCGGGCTGGCCCCCAGGAGGTTGTGCAGCCGGTAGCGACCCGCCACCTCCTCGCGCAGCCGCCGGTTCTCCTCGCGCAGCCGCCGGTCCTCCAGCGCCTTGCGCACCAGCAGGCTGATCTCCTCCAGGGCGAAGGGCTTGGTGACGTAGTCATAGGCGCCCTGACGGATCGCCTGGATCGCGGTCTCGATGCTGCCGAAGGCGGTGACCAGGATGACCGGCACGTCCCGCTGGGCCTGTCGGGCGGCGCGCAGGACTTCCAGCCCGTCCACGTCGGGCATGCGGAGATCCGTCAGGACGACGTCGAATTCCTCGGCGCGCAGGCGCGCGATCGCCTCGGCGCCCCGATCCGTCCCCGCCGCCCGGTAGCCCTCGCTCTCCAGGTGTTCGCACACGAGGGCCAGCATCTCGGGATCGTCCTCGACGACCAGCACCTTGTGACGTTGCTCGGGCATCGTTGCCTCTGCTGCAATTGAAAACCGACAACGGACAATTCAAAACCGGTCAGGGAAAGTTGACCCGTTGTCAGTTGTCGGTTGTCAGTTTCGAATTGGGTTATTGGTCCCGGCCCCCGTCCCCCGCGTCAGTCATCGGCCACCGCAGATGCCCAATTTCAAACCGACAACCGACAATGCAATACCGGCTAGGGCGGGTGCCCGGTTGTCCGTTGTCAGTTGTCCGTTTGAAATTGCGCGTTCCCCGACGGCGCATCAGCGCTCGCGGGGAACGCGACGGGCCAGCGCAAGAGGACCGTCGTGCCGGCGCCCTCGGCGCTCTGCACCTCGATGGCGCCGCGGTGGGCCCGCACAATGTCCTCGACGATGGGCATGCCCAGGCCGGTCCCGCCCCTGTTCGAGCTGGTCTGTCGGCATGCCGCGTCCGGTGTCTGACACGGTGAGCGTCAGGGAAGCCCCCTCGACCCGGCCCCGGTCTATGCGGGCTCGGGAGTCGCTCGTCTCGGCATCCGATCGGCTCACGGCCAGTTGGACTTGCCCTCCCGGCGGGGTCGCATCCAGGGCGTTGGTCACGAGATTCAAGAGCACCTGCTGGAGCTGGTCCGGATCGGCGAGAAGCAGCGGCAGGCCATCGGAAGCCCGGGACTGCAGGCTCACCTGTCGCTGGCGCGCCATGGGCTCCAGCAGTTCGACGGTCCGGTGGAGGACCGGTCCGACAGCCACGGGACGGACCGCGGGGCGTCGCGGCCGGGTGTATTCCAGGAGCTGGCGGATGATGCCGCCGATCCGTTCGATCTGGCGCAGGATGGTGGCCGCATGTCGCGACAACTGGTGATCCGTGGGGAGGCCCTTCTGGATGACCTCCGCCCGACCGGACACGATATTCAGCGGGGTCCCGATCTCGTGCGCCACCTCGCTGGCCAGCCGGCCGACGGCCGCCAGCTTCTGCGCCTGCTGGACCTGTCGTTC
>JACQXP010000478.1 GCA_016208645.1 Candidatus Methylomirabilota bacterium
AACAGGTGGTAGGAACGGGTCGGTTCGCCCCAGTCCGGCGGATCCTCGTGCGGATTCGAGCCCTCGTCCTAGCGCGGTCCTCCCTCGGGTTCGCGCTCATACACGAGGTCGCTGCCCGAGATGCGCAACAGGCGCGCCTTCAGCGCGGGATACGTGTCCCAGAACGGCGCCTCGTCCAGATCGATCATCTCGACGACGCCATCGGGCCAGGCCCGCTCGATAGCCTCGGCGATGTGCTTCGGAACTTTGGCCCGCGGCATCATCCGTGCCTCATTCAACCGAGGTGAATGTTCAGCCATCAGCACTCAGCGGTCAGCTTAAACGAAGGACGGGTACTTCTGTGAGGCACAACTGCCCAGGCATTTTGGCGCATGTTTCGCACCTTCTTATTTTTCCAGGGACTCAGAGTGGTGATTCGATGAACTTCAAGAACAAATCGCCAAACTCGGTTGTCTTGTTGATTTCAATCGACGTCCCTTCCCAGCCTGTCTGAAACACAATCAATCCACGACTAACCAAGTCCCTCACGATTGGTTCATACACTGCCTGCCGACCCCTTAGCTCGGGAATCTTCTCTTCCAGAATCCCTCTCATGGTTGGCGCCCCTGGGAGTCGAGCGTAGATCTCGCTGGCAGAAATCGGATCCTGCCAGAAACGTAGGATTCTCAAATGCCAAGGGGTGAGCGAGTCCACTAGCTCAAGAAACAAGAGATGTAGATCTTCATCAGTCCACCGTCCGCCTGCAATATTTAGGATGGCATTTCGCAGGGCCTCAAGCTTTTCACGCTGATGACTTCCCAGGGCGGCTCGAGAGGCGTGCACAATCGCCGTAACGAACATTTCGTTGCCAGACAGAGACTCGATGGTGTAGCCATTGATCCGGCGTTCGAGCCCCGCCAACCCCTCTGCGATGCTACGAAGCCATTCCTCTCGCCGCCGCTCAAGAGGAGGCACAATGATCACATTAAAGAGTTCGGCCGCCGGCCCCCCGACAATGGGGATAGCCGACAGGCCCGCTTTCACGATTATGTGGGCGTAATCACCTGACCCCCTCTTCGGAACCTCCATGTTCCCACTTTCCATCTGACCCTCCCCCAGAGAAATGATGCAGAACACCATCTTGCACGTTGCTAAAAAACCCGTCTACGGGACGGTATACGGGAGAGGGCCGTTTTTTGTCACTTTGCTAGGAGCTGGCGCCATTCCGCCCCGCATTCTTGCGCCCGGACGACGGCCCGGTACACCGACTGCGGCCGGACCCCCAGGGCGGCTGCGGGCGAGTACGCAGGCTGCCCGAGCACCGTGACCCAGAGATACGTCGGCGAGTCGATCATCCTTGAGACCTGATCGTTGCTCCCTCACGCCCGCCCGCGGGTCCGACGGGAAGTAGTATGTGCGGACTCATCCGTATTCGCCTTGAATGGCGCGCGAATCTCCGCAAGACTACGGCCCCGCTGATATCCTCGTCGATGAACCCCTCGATAACCTGTCAGCGGCGGCGAACGCCGGGGCAAGCTCCACCTGCCGGGCAATCAACCTAGCGTCGTCGCTGACGTGCTGCTCGATCGCTTTGCCGACATAGGTGGCGGCGATCATCGGGATCAGTCGTCCTCTGACCACGGCCGCTTCGGGTTGAGAAACGAGGCGACCTCAGCGATGATGCGTTGCAACTTGGGGTCTCCCTCGTTCTCAAGGATCGAGGCGCGGATGTTAGAGATCGCACATATCCTCTTGCCCTTCGTGAACTTCACACTGTAGCGACCGGCAGCGGCGGAGGACGTGCCAATCTCGACGTGATCGTATTCGAGTTGAGCGATCTTCAGAGCGCGGAAGAGGTTCTGACGTCCACTACCAGCGAGGCACTGCGCACAGAGACGCAGCGATACTCGTCCGCTGTCCACAAACATCTTCTGCTCGTCCTCTTCGCGGATAGCACGACCGCACAACGAGCATGTTCCCCCCCATCCGCTGGGCCCTCTTGTCATCCCGCTCCCTCCTTCGACTCCTTGGCCGCCATGGCCGCCACTTCGAGCAGCGGCGCAACTCTGTAGGCTCCTTTTGACCGGCGTGCCTGAAGATGGCGACCACGAGCTTCGTGGCCAGCTTGTTGTCGGGCCCATAGGCCGCGATGGTTCCGAACGGATACTTGGGAGGCTTGGCATTCATGGGTCAGGTGATGTTGTGCGGGTTGAGCCGGTCCAGTGCGTGCTGCAGCCGGGCCAGTTCCTTGTGTGACTCGGCCGCATCGGCGGCGGAGACCAATTGATGGCGCGCGGCAAACCGCAGGAGGATCCCGTGGGCATCAAGCAGCAGGCCTGCTCGGGGTACGTTCACCCCAATTATCTCGGGACACGCCTGGACCAGGCGTTGCTCCAGCCCGGCGGGCCGAAGGTAATCCAGCAAGTATCTGGAAGCGCTCTTTCGCCTTTTCCCCCTTGTGTCGAGCCAGTCGTACACCGAGTTCAGCATCAGACTCAATCCACGGAGGGCGCAGCCAGGGGGGCGCTGCTCAACTTGCCAGGCTTCGCGGGCAACATACATCAGGACCCCGTACAGCCGCAGATTCTGCCGCCATGCCTCGTCGTCCGAGCTGATATCGCCCGACACAAGGTCGAATTGGGGCCGCGCCCACATCGGCATAGGAGACCGGCCGACGATGACGTCGGTAGCGCCGCGCGCGGCGTCCGGGTGGATCTCCTCCTCGATGCCCTGGCGCAGTTCCTGCGCCAGCAGATCAGGCTCCGCTGCGGAGCTTGGTTCGGCCCGGAGGTGCCGCGCTACGCGGAGTTCGAAGATGAGCCCGCACAGCTCCGGCACCGCGTGGGGCATCAGCCCGCCGTCGGAGCGCAGGATCGGCAGGAAATGCTCCCCCAGCTCCAGAGTCTCGGCTTCGAACCCCTCGGCCAGCAGGTAGTCCTCCAGGTGGCTCAGCCCATCCGGATCGTAACTCCCCAGGTCGAGTCTCCGCCAACACGCGGCGACTTCGGGAAGCAGTAAGTGGTATTGGCGGCGGACAAACTCATCGGTCACGGCCCAGTAGAAGAAGGCCATGCCCGTCTCTTTGGTGTGGGGGACGGCGGCGGCGATCCGGCGGAAGACGCCGGGGAGGTCGGGGTTGTTGTGGCGGGCGAGCCGATGGAACAATTCACTCCATTCGGTCGCTTCCGGAGGCAGCGCCAGCAGGTTGGCCAGGAGGGCGTCCATCTGCTCCGCGGTCGGCCGCTCCCAGGCCTCAAGCTCATCCCAGAGTGCGTCCGCCTTGCGCTGTACTTCAGGCGCCAGTTCGGTTTCGATGTGGGCGGCGGAATCCGCCGAGTCGGACAACTCCGTAGCGTCCGCGGCTGCGCCGGATGCCTCACCTGTGATGGAAGTGGCGGGCTCGGCACGCTCGTCCGTCCGTGTCCGCCCCGCGCCGGCCGACTGGCGCAAGAGGGCTTCATCTCTGGCCAGACAGCATTTCTTGTATTTCTTGCCGCTGCCGCAAGGGCACGGGTCGTTGCGCCCGCACTTCAGCCGCTCCCGGGCCTGGTCCGCGTCAGAGGAACCTTCCCGGGGAGTGGCCGGAACCTCGCGGAACACGCGCTGAATCTCCGCGACCGGGTAACCCATCATCGTCCGCGCGGATCCCTGGTGTTCCACGACCGTGAACGCCTCGCCCTCGATCCTGTAGTCGGCGTTCCATTCGATCGCGAGCTTGGCCGCCGTCTCCTGTATCGGGATGTGCCTCGGTTCGAAGTCGCGCGCCAGGCAGACCGCGTACCCATCCTCCGGGTCGAGCATCCAGGCGTCGCCCGACTCCGATGAAAAGAAAACGATCTGACCGAGCCGGACGACACAAGCCTGGCCCTCCAGCGCCTTGCTCTGAATCCGGCGGGCTTCCTCAGTGAAACTCACTTCATCACCGCGCAGCGCGTGGGCGCGGGTTTGGTTCGGATTCATGGCAGTCATGGACAGGCCAAGTCAGAGCAGCAAGACTTCGTCAGCGAAGCCCGAACAGGTGCAGCAGCGCCGCGTAGCCGCTTGGCAGCGACGTGGGGGGCTCCTCCAAGTGGCCGTAGCGCACCGCCATCTCGAGGAAGAAGCGCGCATGGAAGAACGCCTCGAGGATCGGTCGCGTGACCTCGGTCCATCTGGAGTTGTCTTCCGGCCTGAACCGCTTCCCGGTCCCTTGCCGGACGATCTCGCGAAACCAGGGGTTCAGCGGCTGTCCTGGCACGAGCGCGCCGAGCTCCCGGACGATGGCCTCCGTCTGGCTCTGCAGCCAGTACACCTTGAAGCTCTGGTGGTAGAAGCGGTAGACCGGATCCTCGAAGCCACAGTGGTCTGTTGCCTTCGAGAGCGCTCCATCCAGATGCGCCCTGCGGGCCTTGAGGTTCGAGAGGAGCTCGACTTCCAGTGGGCGTGCCGGCTGCGGCTGGCGCTCCGGCGGCTCCGGGCCCGGTCCCCGGTCTGCTTCGTCTTCGAACTCCCGGCATCCCTGGTGCTCGAAGGTGAGCAGGCCGCAGCGGGGCGACTTGGGGTTGTGGCAGACGCCCCAGTCGTAGCGGAGCCCCTGCGCGAGCGGGATGAACCAGCGGCAGCCGCAACTACAATCGGGACCCGAATCCTCCCTCCGGGAGCGCTCTCCCCAAGGCTCGAAGTCCGAGGGAAGCCGCTTGACGATCAGGTGGAGTGGTTCGTGACGCGGGTCGCTCATGGCTGATCCCTTGGGAGGCGTGTCATTAGTCCGGGACTGGGCCCGGCGCAATTCCACTTCTCCGACCACTCGGCACATTAACGGGCTCCATGGCCGGCGGGGCGCGACCGGTCGTGCGGACTGGCAGAACCGGGACGACAAAAACCGAGACGAACCAAGACGGCGGGGACGCTACCAGCAGCGGCCGGGCGTGTCAAGGCGGGAGGCGGGCGTGAGGTCGGCGCGGCGGTCAGGTCCGCGGGCGCGGCCTCAGCGGATGGCCCTCCTTCGGAGACGGTTAACCGGTGCTGCGGTTCAAGGTGCTGCGGTTAACCAACCTCGAACTTCGAACCTCGAACCGGCAAACTGGCTTAGGTCAGGTGGCCGATGGTGGTCAGGGCGTAGCGATCGGGCTCGAAGAGGGTTCGGTTGAGCTCGGCGAAGGTCTGGGGCGAGCCCCCATCAATGCCCTGGATGATCTCGTCGAGATCGAAGTAGCGCCCGAAGTAGATCTCGGTCTTGGCCAGGCGGGTCATGCGGCTGCTGGTGCTCTCCAGCCCCAGCAGGAGGTTCCCCTTCAATTGCGCCTTGGCCCGGTGGAACTCCGTGAGATCCACCGGCCCTTCGCGCAGGCGGGCAAACTCGGCCCGGATCAGGTCCACCACCTGCGGGTAGGACTCGGCGCTGGTGCCGGCGTAGACCGCCAGCAGCCCCGAATCCTGATAGGAGGCCTGGTACGAGTAGATGGAGTAGGCCAGCCCGCGCTTCTCGCGGACCTCCTGGAACAGCCGGGAGCTCATGGAGCTGCCCAGGATGGCGTTCAGCAGGTAGAAGGCGTAGCGGTTCGTGTGGTTGTAGGGCAGGCCCTCGGCGCCCAGGACCAGGTGGAGCTGGGCCGAGTCCCGCTCCTCGTGCTGCACCGTGTGGTAGGAGACGGGCGACGACCCGTTGGTAGGCAGGGAGCGCCCCTGCCACGTGCTGAAGGCGGACCAGACGAGGTCCACCACCCGCCGGTGCTCCAGGTCGCCCGCGGCCGCGACGATGACCCGGTCCGCCTGGTAGAAATCGTGGAGGTGGTCCAGGATGTCCTGGCGGGTGAGGGCCTGGAGCGTGACGCGGGAGCCCAGGATGGGCCGGCCCAGGGGATGGTCGCGCCAGAGCTGCTGCGCGAAGAGATCGTGGATCAGGTCGTCGGGGTCGTCCTCGACCATCTTGATCTCTTCCAGGACGACGCGCCGCTCCCTCTCGAGGTCCTCGGGATCCAGCCGGGGATGCAGCAGGAGGTCGCTCAGCAGATCCACCGCCAGCGACAGGTGCTCCCCCAGGACCTTGGCGTACAGACAGGTGTTTTCCCGCGAGGTAAAGGCGTCCAGGCTCCCGCCCACGCTGTCGATGGCCTGGGCGATCTCCTCGGCGCTCCGGCTCTGGGTGCCCTTGAACAGCAGGTGCTCGATGAAATGGGAGATCCCCGCCCGCTCCGCCTTCTCGTAGCGGGATCCCACCTTGACCCACACCCCGATGGACACGGAGCGGACCTGCGGCATCTGCTCCGTCAGGACCACGATGCCGTTCGGGAGGACCTCCTTCCTGTAGAGGCCGGCTACCTTCCCGATGGCTTCTTCCCCTCCGGGACCCTGGCCTCGTCCCCCGCCCGCCTGGCCTCCGCGGGGTGCGAGCCGGGCGTCCCGGCCTTCTCGGCGGCCTCCCGCAGGAGCTCGCGGCGGCTCAGTCGGATCTTCCCCGCCCGGTCCACCTCGATCACCTTGACCATGACCTCTTCGCCTTCCTTGAGGACATCCTCCACCCGCTTGATCCGCTCCTGCGAGATCTGCGAGATGTGCAGCAACCCGTCCGTCCCCGGCAGGATCTCCACGAAGGCGCCGAAGTCCGTGATCTTGACCACCTTCCCCAGGTAGATCTTGCCGACCTCCGGCACCTCGACGATCCGGCCGATGATCTCCATGGCCTTCTGCGCGGCCGCCTCGTCCACGGAGGCGATGGCCACGGTCCCGTCGTCCTCGATGTCGATCTTGACGCCGGTCTGCTCCACGATGCCGCGGATGATCTTGCCGCCGGGGCCGATGACCTCCCGGATCTTGTCCACCGGGATCTTGAAGGAGATGATCCGGGGCGCGTAGGGGCTCAGGGCCTGGCGCGGCTTGGCCAGGGCCCGGTCCATGCTGTCCAGGACCTGGAGGCGCGCCTGCCGGGCCTGGGTCAGCGCCTGCCGGAGCGTGGCGTCGGTGATCCCCTGGATCTTGATGTCCATCTGGATGGAGGTGACCCCCGTGCGGGTGCCGGCGACTTTGAAGTCCATGTCGCCCAGGTGATCCTCCAGCCCCTGGATGTCGGTGAGGACCACCGTCCTGTCCCCCTCCTTCACCAGCCCCATGGCCACCCCGGCCACGGCCGCCCGCACCGGGACGCCGGCGTCCATGAGGGACAGGCTGGCCCCGCACACCGTCGCCATGGAGGAGGAGCCGTTGGATTCCAGGATGTCGGACACGATCCGGACCGTGTACGGGAACTCCTCCTTGCCCGGCAGCATGGGCTGGATGGCCCGCTCCGCCAGGGCCCCGTGGCCGATGTCCCGGCGGGAGGCGCCGCGCATGAACTTGACCTCCCCCACCGAGAAGGGGGGGAAATTGTAGTGCAGCATGAAGCGCTTGAAGGTCTCGCCCTCGATGTCGTCCAGCCGCTGCTCGTCCTCGGACGTCCCCAGGGTGGTGGTGACCAGCGCCTGGGTCTGCCCGCGGGTGAACAGGGCCGAGCCGTGGGTGCGGGGCAGGACGCCCACCTCGCAGGTGATGGGCCGCACCTGCGTCACGCTGCGCCCGTCGGCGCGCCGCCCCTCCTCCAGGATCAGGCGCCGCATCTCCTGCTTCTCCAGCTCCTCGAAGATCTCCTTGACCTGGAGCGTGGTCCCCTCGGGCTCCGCCGCCACGGCCGCCAGGGCCTCGTCCAAGAGGACCTTGCGCCGCGCCTTCTGTTCCTCCTTCTCGGGGACGAAGGCCAGCTCCCGGATACGGGGACGGCACAGCGCCTCGATCCGGCCCTGGAGCGCCGCATCCACCGGGGGCGTCACGAACGCCGGCCGCTGGACGCCCATCTGCCGCGCCAGATCGCGCTGCATCTGGTTGATGGCCTGGAGCGCCCGCTGGCCGAAGAGCAACGCGTCCAGCAGCGGTTCCTCCGGGACTTCCCGCGCTCCCCCCTCGACCATGACCACCGCGGCCTCGGCCCCGGCCAGCACCACGTCCAGGTCGCTCTCTTCGAGCTCCGCGTAGGTCGGGTTCGCGACGAAGCGGCCGTTCACGCGCCCCACCCGCACGCAGCCGATGGGGCCCAGGAACGGGATGGGCGAGGTGCTGAGGGCGGCCGAGGCGCCCACCACGGCCAGCACGTCGGGATCGTTCTCCTGGTCCGCCGAGAGCACCGTGGCGATGATCTGGACATCCTGATGGTAGCCGGCGGGAAACAGGGGGCGGATGGGGCGGTCAATCAGGCGGGAGGTGAGCGTCTCCTTCTCGTGGGGCCGCCCCTCCCGCTTGAAGAAACCGCCGGGGATCTTCCCGGCGGCGTAGGCGCGCTCCTGGTAGTCCACCGTCAAGGGGAAGAAGTCGCTCACCTCTCGAGGCTGTTTGGAGGCCACGGCCGTCACCAGGACCACCGTGTCTCCGTAGCGTACCCAGGCCGCCCCGTCGGCGGCCCGGGCCACGCGCCCGGCTTCGATGCTGAGGGTCCTCCCCTCCAGAGTGATTTCGGTCCGATAGGTCATTTGCGAATGCCCAGCCTTTCGATCACGCGTTTGTACCGCTCGACGTCCTTCACCTTCAGATAGTCGAGCAGCTTGCGGCGGCGACCCACCAGCATGAGCAGCCCGCGTCGTGAATGGTGATCCTTCTTGTGGACGGTGAGGTGCTCGGTCAGGTACCCGATCCGGCCGCTGAGGAGCGCGATCTGGACCTCCGGCGACCCGGTATCCTGCTCGTGCAAGCGGTAGTGCCCGATGAGCTCACCCTTGTTCGAAAAATCCTTTGGCATGATCACTCTCCCTGCTGTCGGGGCCACACCTGTCCCCCATCCCGCAAAAAATTATCACAGGGCCCTAGGAGTGTAAAGTCCATTCTGGCCAGGGAAGGACGCGCGCAGCCTGCCAGGCCGCCTCGGCCGCCTGGCGGTCGCGCCCGAGTTGCTCCGCCAGCGCCTGGGCCGAGGCGAAGCGCTGCTCGTCGCGCAGGCGCCGCAGGAAGAACGCGACGACCCGCTCGCCGTACAGCGGCGTCTCCCATCCCGGCATGTGGATCTCCAGCCGCCGCCCGCCCGGGCCGAAGGTCGGCGCGCACCCCAGGTTCATCATGGCATCCTGGAACCCGCCGCGCACCAGGACCCGCCCGGCGTAGACCCCGTCGCGAAGCGGCGGCGGCTCCGGCAGCGCCACGTTCGCCGTGGGAAATCCCAGCTCGCGCCCGCGGCCCGCGCCCGGCTGGACCTCGCCCTCCAGGCAATAGGGCCGGCCGAGGAAACGCCGGGCCTCCTCCACCTCCCCCTCGGCCAGGAGCCCCCGGATCATGCGGCTGCTCACCACCACGCCGTCCAGGCTCACGGGTGGGATCACCTCCACCCAGAAGCCGTGGCCCGAGGCCAGGGCCTGCAAGAGGTCCGCATTCCCCCGCCGGCCCTTGCCGAATCCGAAGTCATAGCCCACGCACAGGCCGGCGACGCGCAGGCCGTCCACCAGGACCGCGCGGACGAACGCTTCCGGCTCCAGGCCCGCCATGGCCTCGGTGAAGTGAATCGCCGCGGCCGCGGCCATACCCAGCCGGCCGAACAGCGCCAGCTTGACCGGCAGCGGCGTGATCAGCGCCGGCGCCTGCGCCGGCCGGACCACCTCCAGGGGGTGCCGCGCGAAGGTCAGGATCGCGGGCGTCCCGCCCATGGCGGCGGCCCGCTCCCGCACGCGGCGCAGGATCGCCTGGTGGCCCAGGTGCACGCCGTCCATGGTCCCCATGGCCAGGACGGGCGTCGGCACGTCCCAGCGCAGATCCTGCACCCGTCCCGCCTGGATCACGCGCATGGTCGCCGGACCCTCAGGCCGCGCTCGAGAACACCCGCACGGGGTGCAGCACCACGCGGGTGGGCTCGCAGGCGGCAAAGTCCGGTGAGGCCACCGTGGTCTCGGCCAGGGACAGGAGCTGCTTGCGAAAGCCCAGGACCCGCACCAGGGCCCCGCGCGCCAGGTCGCCCGGGAACTGCACCACCAGGGCGGCCGCCACGGCGCCGCCGTGCAGGATGAGCCGCCCCGCCTCCGGCGCCACGCGGACCGCGGGCAGGTGCGCCAGGGCATCGGCGATGGAGATGAGCACCTCGGGGAGGCGCCCCTCCCGGACCCGCCTCTCCAGCTCCTCCAGCGTCAGGATCCCGTCCAGGCTGAACCGGCCCGCGCGCGTGCGGGTGAGTGCGTGCAGGTGCCCGCCGCAGCCCAGGGCCCGGCCGATGTCGTCGCACAGGCTCCGGGCGTAGGTCCCCTTGGAACAGGTCGCGCGCAACCGGACCAAGGGCGGCGCGAACTCCAGGAGCTCCAGCGCATGGACGCGCACGGCGACCGGCGGGCGCTCCACCTTCTCCCCGCGACGGGCCAGCCGGTAGAGGCGCTCCCCCCGGTACTTCTTGGCCGAGAAGATGGGCGGGACTTGCTGGATCTCGCCCACGAACCGCGGGAGGATGGCCAGCAAGTCTTCGCGCCGGACCCGGATGTCTTCGACCCGGCCCGTCTCCTTGCCCGCGGCGTCCAGCGTGTCGGTGGTCACCCCCAGGCGCAGCGTCATGAGGTATTCCTTGTCCGCCTGGGTCAGGAACTGGGCGATCCGCGTGGCCCGCCCCACGCACAGGGGCAGCACCCCCGTGGCCTGGGGGTCCAGCGTCCCGGTATGGCCCACCCGTCGCACGCCCAGAATCTTGCGGACGGCATCCACCACGTCGTGCGAGGTCATGCCCGCCGGCTTGTTGATGTTCAGGACCCCGTGCACTTCCGGCTTCATGGCCACTTTCGATTTTGGATTGAAGATTGCCGATTGACAGTGAATCGAAAATCGACAATCGCAAATCACAAATCCGGTTGGAGGTAGGTCGTCGCCGCCGCCAGCACCCGCGCCTTGGCGTTTGCCAGGGACTCGTGCAGGGTGCACCCCGCCGCGTTCCGGTGCCCGCCGCCCCCGAACGCCTCGGCCAGGCGCGCCACGTCCGTGTCTCCTCGCGATCGGAAGCTGACCTTCACCTGGGCGGCCGAGACCTCTTTAAAGGCCACGGCGATCTGCACCCCGCGCACGGCCCGAGCGTAATTGATGAAGTCCTCCGTGACCTCCAGCCCCAGTCCCGCCCGCGCCTGCGCGGCCGACGTCACCTCGATCCAGGCCAGTCGGCCGTCCGCACTCACCCGGAGGCCGGCCAGGGCCTCGCCCAGGAGATGCCACTCGCGCGGGTCGCGGTTGCCGGTGAGCCACGTCGCGATCTCCTCGACGGCGGCCCCGCACTCCACCAGGTCGGCCGCCGCCCGCAGCGCCTCGGGGGTGGCGTTGCCGTACTGGAAGGCGCCCGTGTCCGTCAGGATGGCGGCGTACAGGTTCGTGGCCACGGCCTTCCCGATCGCGAAGCCGCCCCGGCGCAGGATGCGGTAGACCATCTCGCCCGCCGACGAGGCCCGGCTCTCCACCCAGTTCACGTCGCCGAATCGGCTGTTCCCGGCGTGGTGATCCACGTTGAGGACCACGGCGCCGGCCGGCCGGCCGGATAGCAGCCCGCCCGTCCGCTCGAGGTTGCTGGTGTCCACGACCAGGTAGCAGGCATAGGGACGGGCGATGGGCACCTCCCGCACCAGCTCGGTCGCCCCGGGGAGGCTCAAGAGCTCGGGGGGAAGCGGATCGGCATTGTACGCGGCCGTCACCTTTCCCGCCTCACGCAGCGCCAGGCTGGCCCCCAGGGTCGCCCCGATGGCGTCCGCCTCCGGGAACACGTGCGCCAGGACCGCCACCGAGGGCGCGGCCCGCAGGGCGTCCACGACCTTGTCCAGGTCACTCACCCTCGTCGCCCTCGCGCGCCGCGACCTGTTTCAAGAGCGCGGCGACGTGCAGGCTCCGCTCCACCGACTCGTCCGCCTCGAACGTGAGTTCGGGCGCATACCGGAGCCGCAGGGTCCGGCCCAGCTGCCCCCGCAGGAATCCCGCCGCCGACCGCAGGCCCGTGAGGGTCTCCTCCGTGCCCCCCTGGCCACCCGGACCCGTGAAGGAGACCCGCGCATGGCGCAGGTCCCCGCTGACCCGCACGGCCGTGATGGTCACCTGATGCACGCGAGGGTCCTTGACCTCGCGCAGCAGCAGGCGGCTGAGCTCCTCCTGGATCAGGCCGGCAACGCGGTCGGCTCGCTTGAACGGCAGGGGCATGAGAGTTGGAAGTCGGAAACTGGAAATTGGAAACTGGAACGCTGGAGACCGGATGGCAGCCCTGGCACCCAGGCCCGGACCAGTTTCCATTTTCCAGGGTCCAGTTTCCAGAGGAGGTCAGTGGGTGACCAGATCAATCTCGTAGTCCACCACCAGGGCCTCGCCGTTTGCTTCGATCCAGTTCACCACCTTGGAGAGGGTTTCGTCCACCAGGCGGGCATCCTTGCTCACGGCGGCAACGCCCAGCGTCGCCCGCTGCCAGTCGTCCAGCCGGTCCACCTCGGCGATGCCCACGTTGAATCGCGCCTGGACGCGATCTTTCAGGCTCTTGACCACCCGGCGCTTCGCCTTCAGCGACGCGCTGTCCGGGATCCTGAGCTCGATCTTGCAGCTGCCGACCGTCATGCGCCGGAACGAGCAACCGCCAATGAACGCCAATGAACGCGAATTTTCCTGGAATCCCATTTGCGTGTATTTGCGTTCATTTGCGGTTGCATGGGTTTGAGGTTCTCACAGCTTGGGGGCGATCTCCTCCAGCTCGTACACCTCCAGCACGTCCCCCGCGTGGATGTCGTTGTAGTTGAGGAGGCCGATGCCGCAATCCTGGCCGCTCAGAACCTCGCGGACATCGTCCTTGAAGCGGCGCAGCGAGGCGATCTTCCCCGTGTGGACCACCCGCCCGTCGCGCACCAGGCGCACCGAGGCATCCCGCAGCACCTTGCCGTCCACCACGTAGGAGCCGGCGATGGTCCCCACCTTGGAGATGTTGAAGATCTGGCGGACCTCCACTCGCCCCAGTGCCCGCTCGACGTAACTCGGCTCCAGCAGGCCCTCCATGGCCGCCTTGACCTGGTTGATGGCCTCGTAGATCACCGTATACAGGCGGACGTCCACCTGCTCCTGCTCCGCCAGCTTCTGGGCCTTCGGCTCGGGCCGGACATTGAAGCCGACGATGATCGCGTTGGACGCCGCAGCCAGCATCACGTCGCTCTCCGTGATGGCGCCCACGGAGCTGTGGATGACCTTGATCATGACCTGCTCGGTGCCGAGCCGCTCCAAGGACTCCCGCAGGGGCTCCACCGAGCCCTGGACGTCGCCCTTGAGGATCAGGCGCAGCTCCTTCACCTCGCCCCGCTGGATCTGCTGGTGCAGCGCGTCCAGGGTGATCCGCGGCTGGCTGATCATGGTCTCCTGGCGGTGCTTCTCCTGCCGGGCCTGGGCGATCTGGCGGGCCTTGCGCTCGTCCCCCACCACGGCGAAGGTGTCGCCGGCCAGGGGAACGCCCGACAGGCCCAGGATCTCCACCGGGGTGGCCGGGTCCGCCTCCGGGAGCTTCTTGCCCTTGTCGTTGATCATGGCCCGGACCTTCCCGTGGTGCAGCCCGGCCACCACGGCGTCCCCCACCCGCAGCGTCCCGCTCTGCACCAGGACCGTGGACACGGGGCCGCGCCCCTTGTCCAGCTCGGCCTCGATGATCACCCCGCGGGCCGGCTTGTTGGGGTTGGCCTTCAGCTCCTGCACCTCGGCCAGGACCAGCAGGTTGTCCAGCAGGTTCTGGATCCCCTCACGGCGCTTGGCCGACACCGGGACGAAGATCGTATCCCCGCCCCACTCCTCGGGGACCAGGCTGTATTCCGCGAGCTGCTGCTTGATCCGATTGGGATCGGCGTTGGGCTTGTCGATCTTGTTGATCGCCACCAGGATGGGCACCCTGGCGTCCTTGGCGTGGTTGATGGCCTCGATGGTCTGGGGCATGACCCCATCGTCCGCGGCCACCACCAGGACCACGATGTCCGTGGCCTGCGCCCCGCGCGCCCGCATGGCCGTGAAGGCCTCGTGACCCGGCGTGTCCAGGAAGACCACGCGATTGACGGCGTGGCCCGGGGCCTCTACCTCGTAGGCGCCGATGTGCTGGGTGATGCCCCCCGCCTCCGTCGCGATGACGTTGGTGTGGCGGATGGCGTCCAAGAGCGAGGTCTTGCCGTGGTCCACGTGCCCCATCACCGTGACCACCGGGGCCCGCGGTCGGAGCAGGGTGGGATCCTCGCCCTCGACCGGTTCCTCCACCAGCTCTTCGGGCGAGGCCCGCTCCACGCCGTAGCCGAACTGTTCCGCCACCTTGATAATCGTGTCGGGGTCGATGGGGGTGTTGATGGTGGTCAGGACCCCCAGTTTGATCAGCCGCTTGATCACGTCGCTGGCCGTGGCGGACATCTTCTCCGCCAGCTCCTTGGGCGTCATGGCCTCCCCGACCCGCAGGACCTTGGCCACCGGCGCCGCCGGCGGGGGCGGCGCCTCGGGCTTCGCCTTCGGAGCGGGCGGCGCCTCCTTCGCGACGGCCTTCGGCACCGGCGGCAGGGAGATCTCGGGCTCGATGGGCGGGAGATAGACGGGTGCGGCCGGCGCCTCCAGGGCGCCGATGTCAGGCGCCTGCGCCTGCGCCACCACGGGGCGGGGCGGCTCCACGGCGGGACGCGGGGGCTCGGGGCGCGGCTTCACCCCGGGGACCGGCGCTGCCTTCGGCGTGGCCCCTCTCACCACCGTAGGCCCAGCCGGCGGGGCAGGCCGCTCCGGCCCCCGTGCCACGGGTCGCTGCGGCTCCCGCCTGGGAGGCGGGGACAAGGGGGGCCGCGACAGGGGAGCCGCCGGTGCCTCCGGCGCGAGCGGTGCCGCGCTGGGCGGGTGCACGACCTTGGGGGGCTCGATCTTCTGCGGCTCCACCGGCTTGACGGGCGCGGCCGGCGGGGCCTCGCCCTGCGGCAGCGCCACGGGTGGGGCCTGCATGACGGGACTCGGCGCCGCGGGGGTCGGCGCTTCCGCGGGAGGGGCGGCGAGCATCGCCGGCTCGACCGTGGGCGCATCCAGGGTGACCACCAGCGGTTTCTCCCGCAGCGCGGCCGCCGGCTGCGCGCGTCGTGTCCTGGGCGTCGCCTCTTCCTTGACCTCCGCCGCCGCGGCCGGCTTCGCACGGGTCCGGGGCTTGGACGGGGCCTTGGTCGCGGCGGCCGTGCTCGCCTGCGCAGCCACCCCCTTGCTCCCGGTGGTGCGCCGCGCCGGCGGCTTGATCGCGGTCCCGGTCCCCGGACGGATCGTCCGGGCCGGGATCTTGGCGAGGGGCTGGGAGAGGGCCTCGCGGGCCACCTGCTCCTCCACGGAACTGCTGAACGTCGCCGCCTCGATCCCCGCCGCCTGGAGTCGTTCCAGGACCTCCTTGGTCGTCAGGCGGAACTTCGTCGCCAGATCGTATACTCGAACCATTCCCACGCTGACATCCTCCAGCCCCGCCTGCGGCGGGGTGGCTCCACCCCCGCCTCCGGCGGGGTGGCCCCGGCCGTCCATTTCCCGGCGCGGGCCCGACTGTCTCTACGCGGCGATGACGCCCCGCCGTTGCAACGCTGCCCCGAACCGCTCCCGCAGAGCCGCCTCGTCCAGGCCCGGCAGCGCCCGCCGGAAGGCCCGCGGGAAGACGCGCCGATGCCAGGCCTTCTCGAGGCACGGAAGGGACGCGCAGAGGTACGCCCCCCGCCCCGGCGCCTTCGGCGCATCCACCCTCACGCCCCCGGCTGGGTCGGCGCTGATCCGGACCAGTGCCCGCTGCTCCCGGATCCGCCGGCAGCCCACGCAGGTCCGCAGCACCGGCCGGGCCATTAGCCTGCTTCCGCCTCGTGGCCGATCCCGACCGCGGCTTCCCCGCCGCCGGGGGGTCCCCCCGCCTCGCCCGCCGGGGACCCCGCGGGTGCCACGGGGCCGGACCCGGTGCCTCCGGCGTCCCGGAGCGCCTCCCGCGCCGCCTGCAGGATCTTCTCCGCGCTCTTGGGACCGATCCCCTCGATCTCCTGCAACGCCTCGGGCGTGGCCTCTGCCAGGGCCGCCAGCCCGGCATAGCCCGCGGTCACCAGGCGCGTCGCCAGCTTCTCTCCCACACCCGGCAGGGTCGTGAGCTGTTCCAGCGCCGCGCCCTCGTCCGTGGCGGGGGCGGCCTCTGCCCGCGCCTCGCCCGCCATCAGGCCGGACAGGGTGGCCTCCGCCTCGCGCTGGAGCTCCGAGGTGCTCTTGATGTCCACCTTCCAGCCCACCAGCTTCGCCGCCAACCGCGCATTCTGCCCCCGCCGGCCGATGGCCAGCGAGAGCTGGTCATCCGCCACCACCACGCGGAGCGTCCGCGCTTCGGAGTCGGCGGTCACGTGCCGCACCTCGGCCGGGGCCAGGGCGGCCTTCACGAAGGCGGCCGGATCCTCGCGCCAGGGAATGATGTCGATCTTCTCCCCCTGGAGTTCCCGCACGATGGCCTGCACCCGGGCGCCCCGGTACCCCACGCAGGCTCCCACCGGATCCACGTTCCCGTCCTTGGAGACCACGGCGATCTTGGCCCGCTCGCCCGCCTCACGCGCCGCGGCGCGGACCTCCACGATGCCCTCGTAGATCTCCGGCACCTCCAACTCGAAGAGGCGCTTCACGAATCCCGGATGCGTCCGCGAGACGACGATCTGGGACCCCTTGGAGGTCTTCTTCACGTCCAGGATGTAGGCGCGGACGCGGTCGCCGACCCGGAATTCCTCGCGGGGCAGTTGCTCGCGAACGGGCAGGATGGCCTCGGCCTTCCCGATGTTCAGGATCGCGTTGCCCTTGATGACCCGCTGCACCAGGCCGTGAACCAGCTCGCCTTCCTTCTCCTTGAAGGTCTGGTACACCGAGTCCCGCTCCGCCTCCCGGACCCGCTGGATGATGACCTGCTTGGCCGTCTGGGCGGCGATCCGCCCGAAGCTGTGCGCCGGCACGGGCACCGGACTCTTCACCTCGTCGCCGATCCGGGCGCTCGGGTTGATTTGCAGGGCCTCTTCCAGGCTGATCTCCACCTTGGGATTGGTGGGGGTCTCGACCACCTTCTTCACCGCGTAGAGCATGAACTGGCCCGACTTCGCGTCGAAGTCCACGCGCAGATCCAGGCTGGCCTGGGACAGGGGAAGGCTCTTGCGCGAGGCGGAGAGGATGGCGGCCCCCACGGCCTCGATGAGGATGCTCTTCTCGATCCCCTTCTCCCGCCCGATCTGATCAATGACCTGCATCAGGTCCATTCCGTGCCTCCCACATCCTGCATCTACAGTTCGATCTCCAGGCGCGCCCTGGCGATGAGCCCCC
The DNA here is from genome assembly GCA_016208645.1 of Candidatus Methylomirabilota bacterium. Taxonomy (GTDB): domain Bacteria; phylum Methylomirabilota; class Methylomirabilia; order Methylomirabilales; family 2-02-FULL-66-22; genus 2-02-FULL-66-22. The sequence continues at coordinate 17,254 of JACQXP010000478.1, forward strand.
GGGGAATCCTCGCCTGCCGGCCGTCCGCCAGGTCCAGGAGGACTTCCCCGTCCGCCAGCCCCGCCAGGCGGCCGTGAAAGTTTCGCTGCCCCTGGATGGCCTCGCTGGTGGTGATGCGAGCCGCCTTCCCGGCGAAGCGCAGGAAGTCCGCGTCCCGGGTCAGGGGTCGGTCCAGGCCCGGGGAGGAGACCTCCAGATTGTAGGAATACGGAATAAGGTCCGCGACGTCCAGATGGTCGCCCAGCTCTTGGCTGACTCGCTGGCAGTCGTCCAGGGTCACCCCGCCCGCCCGATCCATGTACAGGCGCAGGGTCCAGCCGCGACCCTCCCGCCGGAACTCCAGGTCCACCAGCTCCAGGCCCCGGTCGGCCAGGATCGGCTCCGCCAGGCTGCGGACGCGCTCCACGATCTCCGCCGTGCGCTGCGGCGGGCCCTGATCCGCCGGTCTCCTCTTCATGACTCCCTGGACCGTCCCCCGGCATCCCCCGGACTCGGGGTGGGGGGCCGCCCGGTCCTCTGCTGCGGGCAGGCTGAGCCTCGAAAAACAAAGAGTGGGCAGTCGCCCACTCTGGTCGGCAGGGTACCACAGCACCCCGAGGCGCGCAAGGGAAAAATCGTCTCGCCGCAGGCGGGATTATTCCTCTTCCTCCTCCACGGGGCGCTTCGCCTCGGCCACGATCTTCTCCTGGATGTGGGCCGGGACCTCCTCGTAGTGGGAGGACTCCATGCTGTAATCCCCGCGGTCGCCGGTGATGGACCGGAGCCGGGAGTCATACTCCAGCATCTCCGAGAGGGGGACGTTGGCCTTCACCGCCTGGTTGCGCCCCTTGGCCTCGATGCCCAGGACTCGCCCGCGCTTGCTGTTCAGGTCGCCCACGATGTCGCCCATGCACTCCCCAGGAGCGACCACCTCGACGGTCATGATGGGCTCGAGCAGGGTGGGCTTGGCCTGGGTCATGGCCTTCCGGAAGGCCAGCCGCCCCGCCAGCTTGAAGGCCAGCTCGGAGGAATCCACGGGGTGGGTGGAGCCGTCGTAGAGGGTCACCCGGAGGTCCACCACCGGGTAGCCGGCCAGCGGCCCCCGCTCCATCCCCTCCAGGATGCCCTTCTCCACGGCCGGGATGTAGTTCCGGGGGATGGCGCCGCCCACGACCTGGTTCACGAACTCGAAGCCCCCGCCCCGCGGCAGCGGCTCCATGTGGATCCAGCAGTCCCCGAACTGGCCCCGCCCGCCGGTCTGCTTCTTGTGCCGGCCCTGGATCTCCCGCGCCTTGGCCTTGATCGTCTCCTTGTACGGGACCCGGGGGGTCTTGAGGGTGACGTCCACCCCGAATTTGCGCTTGAGCCGCTCCGCCACGATCTCCACGTGGGCCCGGCCCATCCCCGAGACCACCGTCTCCTTGGTCTGCGGGTCGTAGCGGATCTGGATGGTCGGGTCCTCCTCGCGCAGGCGGGTGAAGGCGCTGCTCATCTTGTCCTCGTCTCCCTTGGCCTTGGGCTCCACGGCGAAGGAGATGACCGGGGCGGGAAAGGTGATCTCCGGGAGGCGGATGGGCGCCTTCTCGTCGCAGAGCGTGTCGCCGGTCCCGGTTTCTTTCAGCTTGACCACGGCCCCCATGTCCCCGGCCCCCACCGACTCCACCGGCGTCTGTTGCTTGCCCCGGAGCAGGAGGAGTTGCCCCACCCGCTCCTTCACCCCCTTGGTGGCGTTCAGGATGGTGGAATCCGAGGTCAGGGTCCCGGCGTACACCCGGAACATCGTGACCTTGCCGGCATAGGGATCCGCCACAGTCTTGAACACCAGCGCCGCCGGCGGTGCGTCGTCCTTCACCTCCCGCCGGACGGTCCCGTTCCCCTTGGCATCGACCCCCTCCACGGCCGGCCGCTCCAGCGGAGACGGGAAGCACTCCGCCAGGAGGTCCAGGAGCGGGGACACCGCGACGTTCCTGGCCGGGGCTCCGCAGAGGATCGGGAAGAGCTTCTGGTCGCGGATGCCCCTGGCCAGCCCTTCCTGGATCTCGGCCTCGGACAGCTCCCCGCTCTCCAGGTACTTCTCCAGCAGTCGGTCGTCCGCCTCCGCCACCGCCTCCACCAGGGCGGCCCGCTGCTTCTCCGCCAGGGGCTTCACCGCGTCGGGGACGCTGCCCTCCGTGGCCTTCCCCGAGCCGTCGGTGGCGAACGTGAACGCCCGCATCCGGACCAGGTCCACGACGCCGGAGAAGCTCGCCTCCTGTCCCATGGGGACCTGGACCGGCACGGCCTTGGGCGACAGGTTCTTCTGGATGTCCTCCAGCGCGCGGGAGAAGTCGGCCCGCTCCCGGTCCATCTTCGACAAGTAGATGACGCAGGGCAGCTCCTGGGCGGCGGCCGTGCTCCACACCTTCTCCGTGGAGACCTTCACCCCGTCCGGCGCGCCGACCACCACCACGGCGCCATCCACCACCCGCAGGGCGTTCTTGGCATCGGTGAGGAAGGCCGCGAAGCCCGGCGTGTCCACCAGGTTGAACTTCCGCCACTTCCACTCGCACCAGGACAGGGCGGCGCTGATGCTGATCTTGCGCCGGATCTCATCCTCGTCGAAGTCCGTGGTGGTGGTGCCGTCCTCCACCCGGCCCAGGCGGGTGGTGGCCCCGGCGCAGAACAGCAGGGCCTCGGTCAGCGTCGTCTTGCCCGCGCCGCCGTTGGCAACCAGGGCCACGTTTCGGATCTTGGCCGTCTCGGGTCGTTTCATCGTGTGCCTCGTCGTTCCGCGAAATAGGGCGGGTTCGGGTGGCGGGTCGCGTCGCGCCACCCGCCAACCGGGGAGACCTCGTTACCTAACACACTCCCGACCGGGCGCGCAAGGGAAAATGCCGCTCGTCCGGAAGCGCAGATCTTCTCCCAACTGACCCGGAGCCGAAAACATTAACCGCCATGGCGCCAAGAACGCCAAGGCCGGAGGGCCATTTGGGGAAAAAGGACGAGGCATCGGACAAGACGGCGCTCCTTGAGGCGATCAACAGGGTCCTGAGAGAAGCCCTGCTTTGCGAGTCGGTCGAGGACGTGGGACGGGTTTGCCTCGATGTGGCCTGC